>JAIEMU010000136.1 GCA_019751895.1 Sphingobacteriaceae bacterium
GACCCTTACAAACGCCATTACTATTGGCTTACAGGTGTTTTCGAAAACAACGACAAAGGCGAAGACACCGACGTGTGGGCGCTTGAACATGGTTTTGCTTCCATCGTTCCTGTTCAATTTGATTTAACGGCTTATCATGCTATAAACACCTTAAACACTTGGAATTTTGATGCTTAAAAATTTAAAAAACTCCGTATTTATAGGGTTTGCAATTGGCGCAATCCTCCCTGCTTTATTAATGCTTATCACTTGGTATTTTACACAAGTAGTGTTCAAATTCGAAAAAATAGGCTTTTTTCTAATTCTTTGTGTGGGTGTCAATGCGGTTTCGCTTCAATATTTTTTCAAACTGAATAAAGAAAACATTGGAAAAGGAATTTTGAGTGCAACTTTTATTTGGGCTGTCTGGTTTTTATACTACAAAACACTTTAACCTCAGGTTTATGAAATATTATTTGGTGGCTGGTGAAGCCTCTGGCGATTTACATGGTGCTAATTTGATGAAAGCCCTCAAAATTGAGGACACTAACGCTGAATTTCAATACTTTGGTGGCGAAAAAATGCAAGCCGAAGGCGGTACGCTAAGCAAGCATTATGCCGAAATGGCGTTTATGGGTTTTACCGAAGTGTTGCTCAATTTGAATACCATTTTCAAAAACATGAAACAATGCAAAGCGGATATCTTGCGTTTTCAACCCGATGTTTTAATTCTGATTGACTTCCCTGGATTTAATCTAAAAATTGCCGAATTTGCAAAGAAAAACAATATAAAAGTATGTTACTACATTTCACCAAAGGTATGGGCGTGGAACCAAAAAAGGGTTTTGAATATCAAAAAAGTAGTCGATAAAATGTTCTGCATTTTACCTTTCGAGGTCGATTTTTATAAATCTTGGGGCATGGAGGTAAGTTATGTAGGCAATCCGCTTTTGGATGAAATTTCAGCATTTAAAGCTGATAACAATTTCATTACAGCACACAATTTAGGTACTCAAAAAATTATCGGACTTTTACCCGGCAGTCGCAAACAAGAAATAGAACGCCTACTGCCCCAAATGCTTAGCATCACCGATTTTTTCCCTGATTATCAATTTGTAATTGCTGCCGCTCCTACTTTTGAAAATGCTTATTATCAAAAATTTATAGGCGACAAAAAAGTTAGCTTAGTGTTTAACCATACTTACAATTTACTCACCAATAGTCATGCTGCATTGGTAGCTTCGGGAACAGCGACGCTAGAAACCGCCTTGTTTAATGTGCCACAAGTGGTTTTATATCGAGGTGGTCGTATTTCGATTGCCATTGCTAAAATGTTGGTGAAAATTAAATTTATTTCTTTAGTAAATTTAATTATGGATAAAAAAGTGGTGAGTGAATTGATACAAGAAGATTGCGTAACGGATAAAATAAAGTTGGAATTGGACAAAATTACCAACGGAAAAGAAAGAGACGAAATGCTTGCCAACTATCAACAATTACACCTAAAAATGGGTAAAGCAGGTGCTTCCGAAAAAACAGCAAAGGAAATAATTGATTTTTTGAGGTCTTAAATCCAAGAATTTTAAAACACACAAAACCCTCTCATTTGTTAGAAAAACGAGAGGGTTTTGTATTTGGAATTTACTTTAATTAGTGAACTATTCGTTTATATAGCCCAAAGATTTTGCTTTTTCTAAATGTAAATTAGCACTATCTCCTTGTTTGTTTTTTAATTTAATTGACCCCATCACGTAATAAGCTTTCGCAAATTTACTATCCAAAAATATTGCCTTTTCGCAATCTTCAATCGCTCCTTGATAATCTGCTAATTTTTCTTTCAACTCAGCTCTTGCTAAATAGGTGTTTTTTGATAGCGTAAAAAGTTGATCTTTCAAAAATGGGTCGTCAACCGAACTCAGAAAAAACGGATCAAACGGAAGTTTTTTTATAACCAAATCATAATCCTCTAAAGCTTCTTTGTATTGTTTTTTCTTAAATTTTAATTTACCTCTAAGAAAATAAACTAATGGATAATTACTTCTTTTACCAAACAATTGAACTCCTTTATTATAATCTTCCATAGCGCCATCAAAATCATTCAAATTTTCTTTTGCTATCCCTCTTTGACAATATACCTTGTAAAGCTCGATTACATTAGTCTTTACTTTTGCTAATATTCTATCAAAAATTATTTTTGCTCCTTCAAAATCTTCAACTTTATTCTTATCTTCACCCAGTAGATATAAAATTGGATCTTGGTCAGGGTCATCTTTTAAAACAGATTCGTAAACACTAATAGCGCTTTTATAGTCCCTTGTAAGCTCATATACCTGAGTTCTATTACAAGAGACCCTAACCGAATCTGAGCGCCGAGGCGCCATCTTTAAAGCGTAATCATAATCAGCCAGAGCTCCTTTGTAGTCTTTTATCAAAAGCTTAAAACTAGCTTTACGTTGAAGTTGTTTAAAGCTTATTTTTGCTGCAACATCAAAATCCTTACTCGCTCCTATCGTATCTTTCATTTCCAATTTAAGATAACCTCTATTAACTAAAAAAAAAGCACGATCATGATCACTATACGCTAATTTTACTGCAGAATTGTGGTCTTCTAAAGATTTTTCGTAATTTTTAAGCCTTCTATTAATCCCAGCTCTATTCGAATAATTTCTAGCGTAACTTTTTTCCAAAAAAATCAATTTATCAAAATAATTTATCGCTTCATTTAACATGCCGTTATTAAGATACCAAAATGCAATTTCCTCTTGAATATCAATGTAATTAGGATATTTAAGTGCTATTTTTTTTAGTTCAGCAAGAGCGATTTGAGAATCAAGCTCGTAATCCTTTAAACAATTATTAATTTCGTTATTTACAATGGCAACAGTATCTGCATTTTCTTCATACGGTCCAATTTTCTCATCTTCAGCTTCGGATTTTGCTTTTAGTTCTGCTTTTACAATCTCAACTGGTGCAAAACCTTCTCCTGTTGCACTATAGCCTTTGCCTCTTTTCTTCGGTTCTTTATTAGGTACTTTTTGTGCAAAAACATGAAAACTTAATCCTAAAAATAAAAATAAAAGTGTTTTTTTCATACATTTAATTTTGCTTTTTAATATCCTTTTGCCCCTGAAAATTATTCCAAATTAATAAAAATAAAACTAAAATATCAACTTTACATTTTTTTCAAAAAAAAAACACCTTTGATCTTCAAAAGGTGTTTTGATGGTGGAGAATATCGGATTCGAACCGATCACCTCTTCACTGCCAGCGAAGCGCTCTAGCCAAATGAGCTAATCCCCCGATTAAGCTACAAAAGTAATTATTTTTATTTAGCTACCTAATTTTTATGAAAATAAATTAGTTAAAAAACTACGTTCTTTTAGTATTTAATTATCTTTGAAAATCTATGACTACAGCAAACGAATTTCTAAACGCAGCAGAAGACAAAGCCTTCAACTTAGCTCATCGTAAAACCATTAACTACAACATCGGAAAATACAATGCCGCTGTAGAAAAAGGATTATCTAAATTTAAAAACTTAGACAATTCAAAGAAAAAAGCGCACAGTATAAAATGGCGAACAATTGAAAATTTAGATAAATTTTTACCTGAATTTGAAGCCAATTTTCAAAAAAAAGGAGGTAAAGTAATTTGGGCAGATAATGCGGAAGATGCGCAAAAAGAAATTCTAAATATTATTCAAAAAAACAATGGCAAGACTGTAATCAAATCAAAATCGATGACGACCGAAGAAATTCACCTCAATGAATTTTTAGAAAAAAACAACATCGAATCACTTGAGAGCGATTTAGGAGAGTACATTGTTCAGTTATTAGGTCAAAAACCTTACCACATTGTTACCCCTGCCATGCACCTTAGCAAAGAAGAAATTGCTAAACTATTTAATGAAAAATTTGGCACCCCCATAGATGCCAGCCCAGAACAATTGACACAAAAAGCGAGAGAATTGTTAAGGGAAAAATACCTCAAGGCCGACATTGGAATTACGGGCGGTAATTTTTTAATCGCAGACACAGGGAGTGTAGCACTTACCGAAAACGAGGGAAATGCTCGTTTAACAACCACTTTTCCAAAAATACATATTGCTGTTGTTGGAATTGAAAAAATAATTCCTTCAATT
This sequence comes from Sphingobacteriaceae bacterium, assembly GCA_019751895.1. GTDB lineage: Bacteria > Bacteroidota > Bacteroidia > Sphingobacteriales > Sphingobacteriaceae > Pedobacter. The sequence goes on from JAIEMU010000136.1 coordinate 4,121, forward strand.
GCTGATTTAGATTTGTTTTGGCCTTTACTTTCTAGCCATGGCACAGGGCAAAATTTAACGGTTTACAACACGATTTTAAGTGGTCCACGCAAAAAAACAGAAAGCGATGGCCCCGAAGAAATGTATGTGATCTTGCTTAATAATGGTAGAACAAATTTATTGGCACAAAAAGAACAACGCCAAGCCTTGTACTGCATTCGTTGTGGCGCTTGCTTGAACGCTTGTCCTGTCTATAAAAATATAGGCGGACATACCTATAATACCACTTACAGCGGGCCTATTGGTTCAATTATCACGCCTCATTTGAAAGGAATGGACGATTTTAAGCACCTTAGCTATGCTTCAAGTTTGTGTGGAAAATGCACCGAAGTATGTCCTGTAAAAATCGACATTCATAAAATGTTGCTATTGAACCGAAGAGATGCCGTAAGTAAAAATAAAAACAGTAAAATGGAGAAAATCGGCTGGCAAATTTGGAAAACCAGCATGCTCAAAAGAAATCGGATGGATAAAGTAGCGGGAAAATACAAAAATATCTTTTTAAAATTTTTCTTTACAAAAATGTGGGGCAAACACCGTGATATGCCTACAGTAGCGCCGCAATCGTTTTCTAAACAATTTGAAAAAAATGAAAAGGAATCCATTTAATCATACTTTGAACAAATTTCTAAAATACTTTGATTGATGTTTCCAAACACCAAACCTGAAGTGTTTAAGATTTTCGCATTGCTATAAAAACTCTTTTTTAAACTTATTTTAACAGTGTATTTAGTTAACATCGAAGGTTTTTGGGTAATGAAAGATGCAACGAATGCTAATCTCCATATAATTTCAAGTAACCAAGGTTGCGCTTTTTTAGTGGGTGGTTTTTGATGGAATGCAATTGCAATTTCTGAAAATAATTTTTGGTACGTATAATTTTCAGCAGAAAGGATAAAGCGTTCGCCACTAATATTCGATTCCATCAAAAAAAGCATATTTTTCACTACATCCTGCACCGCAACAAAGCCAGCCCCTCCACTTGTATAAAAACGCAAACCATTTTTAATGAGTTGAAAAATGGCACCACTCCCTTTTTTAGCCGCTTCAGCCCCAATAATCACCGAAGGATTAACGATTACAGCGTCCAAGCCTTCCGCAACGCCTCGCCAAACCTCCATCTCGCTTTCGTATTTCGACAATCCGTAGGCGTGTGTTTTTGCAGTTGGTGAAAAATAATCTTCCTCGGTAATCAAATCCTTATTTTTAGATTCGCCTAAAGCGGCTACCGAACTCACATGTAATAAACGGACTTTATTTTGCAAACAAAGATTGACGATATTAGCTGTGCCTTCAATGTTAACTTTGAATAATTTAGTTCGCAAAGCATTGTCAAAACTTACCAAAGCAGCGCAATGATACACCTTTGTAACACCCACAAAAAGCGTTTCTAAAACGTCAAAGTCATTCAAATCCGCATCAAACCATAAAATATTTTGATGATTTAACAAGAAATCAGGAACGACTGAAGTTTTTCTTTTGGCAGCTTTAAAATGCAAACCTTGCGCCGTCAATTGTCTGCAAACTTCTGCTCCTACAAATCCCGTAGCCCCCGTAACTAATATCATTTGTGATTTTTTTTCAGATATGTATAAATATATGCCGTCAAAAATAGATATTTGAACCAAACATTTATAAAAATATGTCATTATCCGATTTTCTTTCCCCAATTGACACCCATAATTTCATTCCTGAAAATGGTTTCACTTATACTCAATTAGGTTTTAAAAGTTTTTTTCACACCAAAAACCTCCCTGATTTATCAGAGGGAGATTTTGACATTGCCTTATTGGGCGTTTGTGAGGATAGCGATAGTAAAAACAACAAAGGTTGTGCCTTAGGTGCGGATGCTTTTAGGAAACAATTTTACACGCTACATGAAGGACCTATACCGAGCAAATTGATAGATTTGGGAAATATAAAAGCCGGAAAAACATTGTCTGACACCTATTTCGCGGTTAAATCAATTGTCTCAGAACTAATTAAACTAAACATCGTTCCCATTATTATTGGTGGTGGTCAAGATTTGACTTATGCGCAATATCTCGCTTATCAAGATTTGGAACAAAAAGTAGATTTGGTTGTGGTAGATGCCAAATTAGATTTAGATGATAGCGAATTAGAAACCGAAAAAGCCCATTCAAGTTCGTATTTGAACAAAATAATTTTACATCAACCTAATTATTTATTCAATTTCAGCAACATCGGTTATCAAACCTATTTTGTGAGTCAAGAAAATTTATCAACCATGAATAAATTATTTTTTGATGCACATCGATTGGGCGAATGCACCTCAAACATTGAACTTACTGAACCAATTGTTCGCAATGCGAGTATGCTTAGTTTTAACATCGGCGCCATCCGCTCCTCAGATGCGAGCGCCAACGCTAACGCTACACCCAATGGATTTTATGGCGAAGATGCGTGTAGAATCGCAAGATACGCAGGCATGAGTGATAAGTTAAGTTCAATTGGTTTTTATGAATTCAATCCAAATTACGATAAAAACAATCAAACAGCTATGTTATTAGCCCAAATGGCATGGTACTTTATAGATGGATTTTACAATCGTAAGAAAGATTTTCCATTGAGTCCAAAGTCTCAATATTTAATTTACAGAACGAGTTTAGAAGGCGAAAACACAGAAATTACTTTCGTAAAAAGTAAAAAATCAGACCGCTGGTGGATGCAAGTTCCTTATCCATCTACTAGCAATTCAAAAAACGAACGCTTCCACTTAGTGCCTTGTCATTATAACGATTACCAAACAGCTGTAAACGGAGAAATGCCCGATTTATGGTGGAGAACTTCACAAAAATTACATTAACACACAACCTATAAACACATGAAAAAAACAACAATTCTAACCGTTTGCTTGTTGCCATTCGCAGCATTAGCACAAAATGATTTTACCCTAAAAGGTAAAATATCAAACCCTAATGCCGAATCGGTTATTTTATCCTACCGAACAGATGTTAAATCGGTAACAGATACAGCAAAAATTATCAATGGGCAGTTTGAATTTAAAGGCGCTGCACAAGAACCTACGCAAGCAAATATTAAAATTATCAGTGCAAAAACAGAGTCCATTCAAAAAAACAAAGCCGATATTTTAAACCTTTACTTAGAAAGCGGAACCCTAGAAATATTAGCGACCGACTCGCTGAAATATGCCAAAATAAGCGGTTCGAAAGTAAACGAAGATTTTGCAAGGTTAAAAGCAGACCTACAAATTTTGGACAAAAAAAATGAAATTTTGATGGCTAAATATGTAAGTTATACCGATGCACAGCGCAAGGATGATGTATTTATGAAACCTTTTGAAGATGAATATGAAGTGGTAGAAAAAGCTAAAAAAGAAGTGAATTTCCGTTTTCTGCAAAACAACAGCAACAGCTTTATAGGTTTGGTTGCACTCAGAAGTTGGATGGGTTATGATATCAATGTAAAACTTGTTGAACCAGAATTTTTAAAGTTTCCAACTGAACTTCAAAACACAAAATTTGGAAAAAGCATTTCAAAATCAATAAATGGTGCGAAATTATCTCAAGTAGATATAATGGCTGCCGATTTCACACAAAACGATCCTGAAGACAAACCCGTTAAACTATCTGATTTTAAAGGCAAATACGTTTTGGTAGATTTTTGGGCATCTTGGTGTGGTCCATGCAGAGCCGAAAATCCTAATGTAGTGAAAGCCTATAAAAATT
>JAIEMU010000160.1 GCA_019751895.1 Sphingobacteriaceae bacterium
TCGGGTATAAGGTGTAAAACTGTAATTGAAAAAAGATAAGCCCCACTAAAAGATAAAATTAGTTTTAAGAGTTTTGATTTATCGCTTTTTACAAAAAAAATAGCTGAACCACCCAAAAAAGCACTAAAAAACAAAACAACAATTTTCCAAATTTCCATTATAATTCTGGGACTATTTTTTTAAATAAACTAAACGTAAAGAAAGCAATGCTAATGCCTAAAACTGTACCACAAAAAATATCAACTGGATAATGCACACCTACATAAATTTGCGCCAAGCAAATGCTTGCTGCCCAAAGCAAACCTATTGGCAAAATTAATTTCCATTTGTGATAAAATACTAAAATTAAAAATACGGCTACCGCAAAATGATTGGTTGCATGCGCCGAAGGAAAACTTTTGCCAGATCCACAATCAACTCGATGTATAATTTGAGTAGCTAAGTTAACCTCGTTGCAAGGTCGAACTCTTGAAACCAAAGGTTTTATAATTCTTGAAGCCGTTAAATCGCCTAAAGCAAAAGTGAAGAGCAACATCAAAATCACATAAACACCTTTTTTTTGATACTTTTTAATGCAAAAAACAATAATAAAAAGATACAAGGGTGTCCAAAACAATTTGTTGCGCAACAAGGGCATCAAAAAATCAAAAAAAGAATTTGACAATCCAATATGAATTTTCAAAAAAAGCGCTGTATCCCATTCTAATAAGCTCTCTATCATATTTTACTACAAATTAAAATCAACCTATCCGAATTGTTCGCATCAAAGCTATCTAAAGCATAATTACCAAAAGTAAAATCAACCTTCAAACCACTCAAATGCAACATTTTTTCAAAATCAGGTAATAAAAAGGCTTTCACCCTTTCCTCAAAATTATATTTTTGTCCCTCGTGTTCAAATTTAATTTGCTTCACAATTTTTCCATCTATCACGCTTTTATTGATATCAAAAGTAATGCCTTCCATTATTTTGACTTCAGCATTGACCAAATTTTTAATAATTTTATGCGTGTTGAAATAATCAATCACCAACACACCGTTTTCTTTCAATCCTTTTCTAAAAGACGTTAATGCATTGACGTGGTCTTTTTCGGTTTCAAAATAACCAAAGCTTGTAAATAAATTGAACGATATATCAAAGTAATTGATATAAAACAATTTACGCATATCGTGTACAAAAAAATCAAGTTTTTCATTGTGCGTTTCTTGCGCATACTTAATACTTTGCGCTGCCAAATCAAAACCAACAACTTCACATCCTTTTTTTTGCAAATAAACCGAATGTCGTCCTCTTCCACAAGCAATATCAAGCACTTTAGCGCCTTGTTTGGGTTTCAAGAAACTAACTAAATTATCAATCAAAAATTCAGCTTCCGCATCATTGCGTTGACTGTAAAGTATATGATAAAAAGGGGAATTGAACCAAGTTTGAAACCAATTTTTTTGCATGTTGTTTTTTAGAATGTTGGCAAAGATAATATTTTGCAAGGGATATGTGGATGAAGGAAAAACAAATGACGTAAAATTTATATTTACTTTGTCATTAATCTGGCTACATACTTACCAATGATGTCAAATTCTAAGTTTACGGTATCGTTTACCTTTACTTGATGTAAATTGGTATGTTCAAAAGTATAAGGAATAATAAAAACCGAAAACTCATTTTGAGTTGCATTTACGACGGTTAAACTAATTCCGTTTACACAAACAGAGCCTTTTTCTACCGTTACATTTCCTAATTTATCATCGTAATTAAATCTGTATTCCCAACTTCCATCTGTTTCTACAACTTTTACGCAAGTAGCTGTTTGGTCAACGTGACCTTGCACAATGTGTCCATCTAGTCTGCCGTTCATTTGCATACATCGTTCCAAATTAACCTTGCTACCTACTTTCAAACTATTTAAGTTCGATTTCTGTAAGGTTTCTTGAATAGCCGTTACCAAATGCCAATCGTGTGCACAATCTACAACCGTTAAACAAACACCGTTATGCGCAATACTTTGGTCAATTTTTAATTGATTGCTAATACTTGAGGTAATTTTATAGGTTAAATTTGTACCTGAAGGAAGTATTTCTACAACCTCTCCAAGGGTTTCTATAATTCCTGTAAACATCTTTTTAATTACGTTTTAAAGTTCTGTTGTTTTTCCAAGCGCTATTTTTTATTTCAGTTGCTTGATTTTGATTTATGTTTATTTCTTTTTTCGCAAACAAAGTTGCTGTTAATGCTGCTATCAAAGCTTCGTCTTCATTTTGCGTTACTAAATTTTCAGGTTTAAAATAATTGGCAACAAAATGTGTGTCAAAATTCCCTGATTTAAAAGCTTCATGTTGCATCACAAACTTCCCAAAACCTAAAGTAGTTTCTATACCCGAAATTTCATACTCATCAATCGCTCGCACCATTCTTTCTATAGCCTCTTCCCTATCTTTTCCAAAAGTGATTAACTTGGCAATCATAGGATCGTAATAAATTGGAATGTCCATTCCTTGCTCAAAACCATCATCTACTCTAACCCCATTTCCTTTAGGCGTTTTATAAGTATGCAAAGTACCAATATCAGGTAAGAAATTATTTTTTGGATCTTCGGCATAAACCCTCAATTCCATGGCGTGACCATTTATTTTTAAATCGTTTTGTGAAAATGAAAGAGGTTCTCCTTGTGCAATTTTAATTTGCTCTTTTACCAAATCTAAACCTGTAATCAACTCTGTAACGGGGTGTTCAACCTGCAACCTTGTATTCATTTCTAAGAAGAAAAAATCCATATTTTCATCTAAAATAAATTCAACCGTTCCTGCCCCAACATAGTTAACAGAGCGAGCAACATCAACGGCACACTTACCCATTTTAGCTCTAATTTCTTCCGTCAACACCTTAGAAGGCGCTTCCTCAACCACTTTTTGATGTCGTCTTTGAACCGAACAATCTCTTTCAAATAAATGAACAATATTTCCATGCGTATCGCCCAAAACCTGTATTTCAATATGACGAGGGGAAGTAACATAGCGCTCTATAAAAACAGAACCATCGCCGAAAGCAGAAGTAGCTTCGCTTACAGCTAAATGCATTTGCTCTTCAAAATCAGCTGCTTGATTTACAATTCTCATTCCCTTTCCTCCACCACCAGCAGCCGCTTTTATCAAAATAGGAAAACCAACCTCAACCGCTCTTAATTTTGCTTCCTCAATATCTGTAATCGCTTCTTCAGTACCTGGCACCATAGGGATTTTATAAGCAATTGCAGCAGCTTTAGCCGATAATTTATTGCCCATAATTTGCATCGCTTCTGGCGAAGGACCTATCAAAATCAAGCCTTCTGCTTGCACACGTTGTGCAAATTGTGCGTTCTCAGACAAAAAACCATATCCAGGGTGAATAGCTTGTGCACCTGAAATTTTACAAGCTTCAATAATTTTATCAATCACCAAATAGGATTGATTTGATGGTGATGGACCAATAAAAATCGCCTCATCAGCATAACGAACATGCAAGGCTTTTCTATCAATTTCTGAAAAAACAGCTACCGTTTTTATCCCCATTTCTTTTGCAGAACGAATAATTCTTAATGCAATTTCGCCTCTATTGGCAATTAAAATTTTAGTTATTTTAGACATGTTAAAATCAATTTTATGATTTACTTTTCAAATAATTAGCTTAAAACGCATTACAAAAGTATCATTTTTATTCAGAATCCCTCAAATCCATGCGTTCTGTTTTTCTTAGCCATGATTCTCAAACTTTATGAATTAATTATATTTAAAAAACTACTTAAAATACTTTTTTTAACCTAAATTTGAAGCCAAATAACGCCTACATAAGAATGAATAATTTTTTAGCTTACCTAAAAACAAAATCTTTCAGAATAAATATACTTAGCATTTTTGCCGTTTTATTCGTCCTTTTGCTGATTACCTTTTTTAGCTTAAGATACTATACCAAGCATGGACAAGGCTTAAATGTTCCAAAATTAAAAGGAATGCAACTTTCGAAAGCTACCGATTTACTCGATGAGCTTGGTTTAAGTTATAAATTTGATTCGGTTTATGTAGCCGACAAACCTCCAGGTGTAGTGATTGAACAAGACCCTGATTACGATACTTTTGTAAAAGATAATCGAACTATTTACCTAACAATTAACACTTCAAAAGCTCCGAAAATCAGCTTTCCAGATATCGTCAACAAACCTTTTAGAGAAGCCCAATCGATTATCGAAAGTTTTGGTTTGAAAGTAGGCGATACAACTTACGCTGCCGGAATAAAAAAAGATTTCATCCTAAATGCTATTTTTAATGGAGAAATCATTTCGAAAGGAAGAAACATTTACAAAGGCTCAACTATAGATTTAATTCTTGCTAATGGAAATGGAGTTGAAGAAGTTGAAGTTCCAAATTTAATTGGATTGACAAAAGAAGAAGCAATTTTTTCAATCAAAGGCGCATCCCTTTCTTTGGGAACAATTACCTACGAAGGAAATATTACAGATAGCACAAACACGTATATAATTGAACAAACACCTTATGTGACCGATTCACTTACGAAAGTAAAAGTAGGAACGGCAATTAACATCATTCTATCACAAAAAAAATTAGATTAAAAAATGACGACCCCTGAAAACAAAAAAAAATCAAAAAAAAATATCATTTGGATTAGCCTATTCATTTGCTTTGCGATTGGCGTATTTGTTTCCGTAAAAATTTACAACAATTACTTTTACGGAAACGTAAATGGAAATCAAAAATACCTTTACATCAAGTCAACTGACAATTACGAAAGCCTTTTAGCTTATTTAGAGAAAAAAAATATTCTAATAGATATAGAAAAATTTAAAGAAGCAGCAAAAAAAATGAAACTTTCTGAAAGTGTTAAACCAGGAAGATACCGTTTAGAAGAAGGAATGAGTAACCGAACTTTAATCAATATGATAAAAGCAGGAAATCAAGATCCTGTGAAATTAAAATTCCAAAACATTCGCAAGAAAGAAAATTTTGCAGGTTATTTAGCTAAAAACATGCAAGCTGACTCTTTGTCTTTTCTAAAAGCTATAGAATCCGATAGTCTAATCAAAAAGTATGGTTTCACAAAAGACAACATCTATACCATGTTTATTCCAAATACTTACGAAATTTATTGGAACATCAGCCCTGAAGATTTTTTCGAAAAAATGCATAAAGAGTATGATGAATTTTGGACAGAAAACAGAAAAAACAAAGCCAAAGAATTAAATTTATCTCCTCAAGAAGTAACCATTTTAGCATCAATAGTTGATTCAGAGGCACTTTATGACAAAGAAATGCCTATCATCGCCGGCTTATACCTAAATAGATTAAAAAGCAACAAAAAACTACAAGCCGACCCAACCGTAATTTTTGCAAACAACGATTTTACCGTGAAAAGAGTAACCAATAGACTACTCCAATCGCCCTCAAAATACAACACTTACAAATACGCTGGACTACCTCCAGGACCGATTATGATGCCAAGTATCCACGCAATTGATGCCGTATTAGATTTTGATGAAAACGACTACATTTATATGTGTGCGAAAGAAGATTTTTCAGGTTATCATAATTTCGCAGCCACAAAAGAAGAACACGAGGCAAATGCCAATAAATATAGAGCAGCACTAAATCAACGCAAAATTTTCAAATAAATGTATTCACACAGCACAAAAATAAGAGTAAGATACGGCGAAACAGACCAAATGGGATACATGTATTATGGCAATTACGCACAGTATTATGAAGTAGGTAGAGTTGAAATGTTGCGCAGCTTAGGAATGAGTTATAGCTCAATGGAAGAAACTGGAATTATGATGCCGGTGTTAGAATTAAAGTGCAAATACATCAAACCCGCTCTTTACGACCAAGAAATTACGGTAAAAACAACGGTTAACACACTTCCAGGCACACGAATTCACTTTGACTATGAGCTTTTTAACGAGCAAAACGAGTTAATTAATATTGGTGCAACCACATTGGTTTTTGTAGATATGCAGAAAAAAAAGCCAACCCAACCACCACTAGATTTCATGGAAAAAATGGAGAAATATTTTAAATAATATATGGCTTGGTTACATCATAAATTACTATCCATAAAACAATATTTTTTATTCATTGAGTGGACAAAACAGTGTTTTCTGCCTATTTTTAGTCCACTCCCATTGCACACTATTCTTGTATTTTTTTTAGCAGAGCTAAAAAAAGAAACGCTCCATGCAAAAGCATCTTCGTTGGCCTACACGTTCATAATGGCTATATTCCCAGCGATTATATTTTTGTTTACACTAATCCCTTTTCTACCAAATGGGTTTCAAAATCAACTATTAGCCTTTATTGAATTAATGCTCCCTGAAAATGCATATTTAGCTTTTAAAAGCACTATTTTAGAAATCATACAAATACAACGAGGAGGCTTACTTTCTTTTGGTTTTATTTTTTCTGCGGTTTTTGCTACCAATGGCGTACACCAACTAATGAAAGCCTTTAATAAATCTTCATTGAGAAGAGAAAACAGAAGTTGGCTCAAAATTCGCTTAATCGCCACTTTACTTACCGCAACTATTGCATTTGCCGTTATTTTATGTTTAAGCGCAATGACAATTGGAGAAATTGCATTAAATTACATCAACGTTAAAGGAACAATCGCAGCTTTTTTTATTCAGCTAACACGATGGGCATTGTTAATAGGTCTTTATTTCATAACCATATCTATTTTATACAAATACGGACCTGCACACGCAAAAGATTGGAAGCTTTTCAGTGCAGGAGCTTGGTTGGCTACTTTTTTAGCTATTATTACCTTTTGGGGATTTTCGTTCTACATAAAATACTTTGGCTCGTACAATAAAATTTATGGTTCTATCGGCACTTTAATTGTTGTAATGATATGGCTTTATTTAAATTCACTCATCCTTTTAATAGGTTTTGAGTTAAATGCCAGTGTTGACCTATCTAAAAAAAGTGTAAAAATCATCAAACCGATGACATTAAACGAGTTTAAAAACGGTTAAAAGCATTTTTTCTCCTTATTTATCAACCGTTTACCCTCTTCAACCTATTAAATTCAATTCTTTATTTGTATTTGTAAGCAAAATTTGTACTTTTGCATCGGAGAGTTGGCAGAGCGGTCGAATGCGGCAGTCTTGAAAACTGTTGACTGTCATAGGTCCGGGGGTTCGAATCCCTCACTCTCCGCTTAGATACATAAACACTTTTTATTTAACATAAAAAGTGTTTTTTTTTACCTTATTTTTTGCTAAAAAAAACAATTCATTAATTCAACAAAACACTCAGAGAAACATCAAATATATTACTAAATCAAAAAGCTAATGCTTGCTTAAATAAAAAAAAAAAAATGATTTAGGCTCAAAAAAAAACATTCGACATGCAAAACAGCTACTGCAAATAAACCTAAATTTTGTTAGTAAAACACTTACATCTGTTAGTAAACTAAAAGCTAAAATTAGCTATTTTTGTAGCATGATTAACCCAAACGATTCGCAGGCAAATTTCACACCGTCTTTAAATAAAAAAAGAATATTAACCACCAATACCAACACTGTTGGTAAAATACCTCCACAAGCACTCGATTTAGAAGAAGCTGTTTTGGGCGCTTTAATGTTGGAAAAAGATGCGCTTTCAACCGTTATCGACATTTTAAAACCAGAAACATTTTACCACGAAGGACATAAAAAAATATTTGAAGCCATTCAAATATTGTTTCAAAAATCAAAACCTGTTGATATTTTAACCGTTACCGCCGAAATGCGACAACTAGGTACTTTGGAAGTTATTGGTGGCGCTTATTACATCACCAATCTAACCAACAGAGTTGCCTCAGCGGCTAATATCGAATACCAT
>JAIEMU010000205.1 GCA_019751895.1 Sphingobacteriaceae bacterium
ATGAAACAGTTTATATTTCTTAGTTTACTGGTGTTATTAATTACACAAGCTTTTGCAGTATCTAATAGTCAAGCAAGTAATAATAGTAGTCAACCAATTATTTTATTAGGCGAAATAAATGACCAATCTCCAGGTGCGGAATCATATGAATCAAAAGTTTCGCCGCCAATAAACAAGGCATTACAAGAGCAGAACGCTATTTCTGCGGCATATGACCAGAAGCAAGAAGAAATTGCAGAGGAAGAAGATTACTTTGATGAAATGAATGATTTTGGCATGTTTGGCGAACCATTTGGAGGTTACGGAGATATGTATGCAGGTCCGAGCATTATGATTCCTATTGTACCTGTGAATAATAGTTCAAGCATTAATTATGTTAAGCCAAAACCAAAACTAAATTCAGATTATGAAAGTCAACTACCAAATGGCGATATTATATTTAAGCAATGATGGTTTCTTTTGGGGTATTATTTTGTGCAGTAATAATTATAGCTACCCGATCCAAATTTCACTATTATTGTTATTATAGCAATGATGCAAAGACAGCCAAATACTCTAAATATCAATTAAATCAAACAATTAGTAAAGTACTAGACGGTAGTAATTCTGTAAGTAACATGGTAGATACAGATTATTTTACCTCAATCCAATACACATTTCTCCCTTTTATTTTCTGCGGTTTTCCAACAAGAAAAAACCACTATAGACATGTCGAAATAAACCAACAAAATAACACACTTTATACTACGTTTAGTAGCGAATATATGTTTCACATAAATTCTGTTTCATACTCATTTGCTTGTGATCCAAATTATCCTGTTTATGGTATATACCCATATAGAATTCTAAATTGGTTTGCAACAGAAGTAAAAAGGAAACGAATTTACCATAAGCAGTTACGATTAACTGATAAGTATGAGTTTATCGCAAATGTGCTTGGGTTAGCTCATCCATCAGCTAAAGATTTGGATGCAATAAATGATTGTTTTAGGGCTTTGTCGCTAGTTAAAGTATCAGCAAAATTCGGTAGTGAAGAATTTAATGATGTAAGTATTTTTGCAAACAATAATGTTGATTGGTTGTGGAGTGATAGCTCTCTATGGCAATATTCAATTGAGTTAAATGAAGATTTTCTCAAATTAATCAGAAAATCATGTCCAGTATCACAAAAAGGGCAATATGATTTATTCGGTAGTGAATTGATCTTATTTAATTATTTTATGTACCAGAATTATTGTCTTAACAGTCGTAATAGAACTTATACCTTTGACTATAATTTATTAATGGACTTGTTAAATATGCCCGTTATTGGATCTTCGCAATTAAAAAATAACAAGCAGCGAATTATTGAATTATCTGAACGAATTAGCAACAAGACAGGTCTCAAGCTAATGCCGACACAATACGGTATTCTAATTGAACCCAATGAAGAATCATTGCTTGTACAACCCATTAAATCAGTCAAGACAACCGATGGTAGAACCATCTTAACGCATAAAGAAACTAACATTTTTCTTAAAAAGCATACCGATTGGGATATTGCTAGAGCCATGTATTGCGTTCAATATCGAATTAATACAAAAGAAAAAGAAGTAAAAGATCCAATTAAGTACATAGCCTGGCATCTCAAGCAAAAAGACGATAAAGCAAAAAGATCAATGCAAAAAGCAGGCATTGCACTGGGGAAAGCATCCTTTGTTAAATTTAGAAACATTAATAGTAAGTCAAATGATAAGAATTCATTGCAATATTCGGAGTTAATTGAAGCTGTAAACATCCTTCAACCAAATAACAAACCGCTATTAAACCAGCTAGCCCCTGAATTACATCAGAGCTGTAAGGAAATCTATAAGTGGATGGGTAATCAAGTGCACTTCTATAATCGTGATGGTAGAAAGCATATAGAAGGAATTGAGCCATACATTTATGCTGCATGGGTCTATATTACGAATCAAGTACCTCCACCTACGTATATAAGCATGATTCATGCTATTTCTGTTATACCAGAAATTCAAAAGCTTAAAGATAAATATAAATCAGATGTTCAAGTAAATATCGACGCGTTTGATTTATCAGACATCTTATTTGATAAAAATTTTATTAGGGATATGTTATGAACATTGATAACATAATCATGAAGCTGCAAGATATCGGTCTGAAAATTACAGCGAGTAAGTTAAAAATAGGGCGCTGGGCTGACGTAAAGCATCTTGACGGTCACACATATGGTTATATTGTGAACACTGAGAAAAATATCTGCAGTTGGCTTAGACGTGGAACAGACATAAAAGGTACTTTTAAGATTAATGACAGTGCGCCATATGTTCCTAACAATAAATTTAAACAGCAAATAAGAGATCAGAAACGTGCCCAGGAACATGCTTATTTTCTAAAAGCACAAGAGTTGGCTAAACAATATTTTAATATTGAAGATGTTGGTAATACGTGTAAATATTTAATCTCTAAAAAAGTTGATAAGTTTAATTGTAAAACAGATTGTTATGGCAATTTAATTATTCCAATCAGAAAATTAATTCAAGATAAAAATGGAAATACTAATGCTTATATTCGTACATTACAAACGATTAGTCCAGATGGCGTAAAACGGCTTGGTTTTGGTGGTCAAAAACAGGATGGTATGAGTATGTTGAATTTCCCATTGCGATTACTTCCTAAACCAGATAATAAAGAAGCAATGAGTAATTTTGCAGGTAGAATTATCATTGCTGAGGGTTATGCCACTGCCGCGACGATTGCTAAATTTACCACGGATTTATGTGTTATGTCTGTGGATGCAGGTAACATGTTACCAGTTGTGAAGCAGATACGCATAGCGTACCCAAAAGCAAAAATTGTGATTGCTGCAGACAATGATTTGAAGCTTAGAGAAACGACGAAGGGGTCAAATAAGTGGATATGGAGTAACACAGGTGTCGAGTATGCTATCAGCTGCCAAAATGAAGTTAATTGCATAGTTGTAATTCCACCAACAGGTATGGATTGGAACGACTGTTATATTCAAGATGGGATAGTTTCAACCGCTCAACTCTTTTTTCAACAAATATTATAATCTGGAGGGTATATGAATTTAGAGATTTTCAGACGGCTATCACCTAATTTTACATTATCAGCAAATTTGGCGGATCATGTCTTTGTTGACGAATTGCATATTGATGACATTGGTGAAATTGCATCATGGTTCAAGCAAATTCACTGTGATGACTCATTTAGGGAGCATATCATATCTTTTATCCGTAATAAGAACCAAAAGACTGCAATAATTTTAATTAATTCAACGATTAATCAAGTAAGATGTATATTCATATACTTGTTAATTCGTAGCCAAAATAATCATAAAATTGAGATTGAATTTTATAATTTAATTGAACTTTCGAATTTGATTGGAAATTGTTTTAGTCGTGATTTATGGCAAATTATTGATAATGGGATTGTTATGCAGCATGACTATTTAATTCAAAGACATCTACATGCTGGATATATTGCGTTGGAACCTCTTTTTACATTGTGTCATGGTGATTTTCAAGAGTACGGCAAAATTAAATATGATTTAGGCAATGTACTATTTTACTTAAATCACAATTACAACTGGTCTCGGTCCAATGCTGGAATATGTGCGAACAGTGGTAGAGTACTAATTCAGCAGTTATCTAAAAGCAAGCGACTTGCTAATATACCAGAGCATATCACAAGACAATGTATGGCAAATCATCAGTTGGAGCATAACGTTTTTATAACAATAGCATAAATTTAAATATATAGGCATTACCTAGATGAAATTTCTCGGAGATTGTGATATGAAAAAAATATTAATATTGCTTTTTAGTTTGGTTGCATTAGTTAGTTGTTGTGATACAAATTATACGGCTGAACTTATGACGTGCCAAGAGAATGAATTGCAATCAAAGATATTATCGCATGATTTTATAAACGGTACTGTAATTTTATTATGCACAACTCTAGTACTTTCAGTTATTTTTGCCATTATCTATAAAATTAAAAATAAAAACAAATATTTTAAAGAATGCTTTGAGGCGTACTCATGGTTTTTTTTTGGCGGCTGGATTGTTGTTACTATTATGTGGGCTATTGCTGTCTATCTATTTAATGGTGGCGCATTGTTAAAATATATAGGCATTGCCTAGATGAAATTTTTCGGAGATTATGATGAGCGTATGGACACATATTAACGGTCAAATAAGGTTGGATAATTGGGATAGAGAGCCAAAACTTCCATTTTTAGGAAAAATGGCAATATTTACAGTAAACAGCTCTGGGGAAGAAGCTCGTAAACTGTTGTCTGAATGTGAAGTACCTTGTGGCTCAGAAGGTTCTTTACGGTGGCATTTTCATCAGAACCCACCATCAAACTCTGTATACTGGGGTTATATTTCAATTGAGGGAGATTTAAGAGACTATGACAACATTAATGAAATTCTGGAGTGGATCAAAAGCGTGACAATAGCATTGAATATTCGGCAAGGTATGCTTCAAATAGAAACGGAAGGACTAGATACTAGAATATTAAGTTATGATTGCAACAATGGGTGGAAGTTATGAATCAAGCTGAGTTAGTCACAATTTCTAATAGCCTCCTTGGTAAATATTGCAAAGAATTAGGTTATAAGACAGCACAAGAAATCAACAATGATGAATTGATTATTTGGCTTAAAGCTCAGAATGAAAATAATGAATAAATGAAGCAAATCTGGTTACTAGGTGGTAGCATTTATCAAGTTTATTCAAGCGTTACATAAAAGGTTTAGTCATGACATTATCCTTAATTTTACTAATTATTCTAACAATTGCTTTTTTTAGTTTCTTCTGTATATTTACTTACAGAGCGGTCGTAGCGGTACGAAAAAAAGAATCAATAAATACATATGAGTGTAACATAGGTGGATTTTCTTCTTTACTTGGCGCAATAATATTTGCGACCCTTGCTTCTGCGGATTACCAAGATTGTAAACTACAGATTGAAATCGAAAAACAACCTAATTATATTAATTCACCGAAGATGAAGGCTGAGCTATCATCGTGGTTTGATGCTGTTCGACAATCTAACCAAAATTGTCAGGTAGTAACACTAAATAATAATTGCTCTGCTTATTTAATTTCGGTAGACTTCACAACACTGACAAGTCAGCAGCTTCAATTCTTAAGTAATAACACTTATTTTACGGCATTATGTAGCGTTGGTTTTGATAATGAATCGTTTTACCAATCCTTTCCAAAGTATGTTTATAATAAACATTACCGTTCATTTAGTGTATTAGCCATATTAGATAAATCAGCTAGATTAGAGACTAGTAGAGATATGGTTATGACGGTATTTAAAGATCAGTTTACTAAGAATTGCAATACACTTTATAATTTCAAGAATAATAGCTCTTCGCCAATTAAAGACTAAATCAGCTTTACTTTTAATGGAGAGAATAGTCTCCAATGCTTTAATTCATTACTGAATTTAGCTAATTTGACAGGGTCTTATTAGGATCAGGAGGGCGGCAGAAGTACTAAGTTTGACCAAATTTAGTTATTGTTTCATGATGCTGTTTATTCGCCTCAGTGTGTTGATATTTCATAGTCGTTTCAAGTAATGCGTGCCTTAAATTTGACTTTACTATGAGAAGATCTATCCCAGCGTCCACTTGATGTGTTGCGGATGTATGACGTAGCCAATGAGTTGATACGTGTTTGAATACAAAAGCGCTAGTCGGGTCACTAGATTTTAACTTATTTGACAATTTGTGGCATGTTCTTTTAATTATTTTGTATAGTGCCGAGCCAGTCAATGGTGCAAATTGATTATTTTTGCTAATTAGCGGTATATGCATCTCGGTGATATTTGGTAGTTTTGGTAAATTCATAAATGTACGGTACCTAATTAATGCGGCTAGTAATTCATTTGTGATTGGTATAGAACCGTGCTTCCCACCTTTACCAATTACGTTTAACCACCACTGTCCACGCTTATTAGTAAAATCCGCCATCGTAGCCGTTATCACCTCATTTCTTCTACAAGCAGTAAAATATAATAAGCTAAATATCCATCTCAGCCTTTCGTGTGCATATCTTTCTTTTTGATTTGCTCCTGGAGGTAAAAATTCAACATACTCGATTAAATATGCCCACTCTTTATGATTGAGATATTTTTCAATTACTTTATTCTGGGTTATAAGCTTATGCCGAATTAACCTAAATGGATTGCGAACAAGATATCCATAATCAACTAAATATTGATACATACTTTTTAATATTTGGATTTGTAAATTGATACTTGAGCTACCTAAAGGTTTATAAAATGGTTTCCACTCTGGATGTTTCCGTGACCTTGTTACTCCACACCAAATATCTCGCGGTTGTGGATCTTTCATAAATAATTGATAATCTTGAATTACTTCACGAGTAACTAATTTTAAATTTTTATTTATTGAGTAAAGCCACATAAGAAATCTTTCAGCGGCTTTATTGTATGAAATAAAAGTATTAGGCGTATTGGTGTATTCGCGGAGCCATATGTTAACCATTTTTAGCTCTTTTGTTATAGAACGCTTAGATAATGATGGATGTACTACTTTTAGAGTTAAATTATTATTCACAATGCCACACCATAAAACAATTACTAACATTATAGCTTATTTCGCTATTTATCGCAGATTATTTGCATGGTGTTACATTTTCTGTATCAAAAATGTATTTGTTAGTCGTCGTTTAGTGTGGGTAAATTTTATCTAATGAGGGCGGTTCATTAAATTTAATATTTAGCGTAATTGCATATATTGTGTTGCTTTTTGGTGTTTATTTGTATAAATATGTAAGCGTGCTATAAATCGTAAATATATCAAGCTGTTACAACTCACTCGAAATATGCGCGCATAACGCACTGAATTAATTTAATTTATTGTTGCAAAACTTGCAACAATAAACATAGGTAAATCAGGTGGTTATGTAATGCTAAATTTGGTTAACTATAACACATTGTTCTGGATGGATAAATCGTTGCAACTTTTGCAGCGATTTTTTAAGGTCTTTTCGCTATAATTTCGTTATTAAATATTTTATGCAAAATGCAAATGAACAAATTACTTATATTATTAAATGTGATGGCCCCATTAGTTTATGCTGATGTTGATTTCTCGATTAATGACGCAGCGGTGTTCTCTGCTCGCAAGGCTGGTACTTTAGTATATGTTAGCTGTATAACTAATATACCAGAAACATTCACTTGTGAAACATTATTTTCTAAATATAAACTAGCGTTAACTAAAGTTGCCGCTCCTGGAATATTGTCAATGTCTAACGAGGAATTTCACTATCCAAGTAAATATGATGTATGTAAATATGATGCTTCGCATTTTGTATTTAATAATCCAAGTTCACAACCATATTGCCCAGTTAATCCATTTTAAAAGAGACATATGAAAAAATTAAATTTAGTACTAATGTTCTTTGGAACTATAGCGTCATCTTTTGCAGTAGTTACGACCCAAGATATAACTACCGCAAAACAATATAGTACAGACCAAATGACAGCAGCAAATTATGTTTCTAACACAGTCAATACACTTTCGAAAGTTAATCAAACAATGAGTGCTGTTGATAACTTGAAAAATTTACAAGGATTACAAAAGTTAAATGGAATGCAGGAATTATGCAAACTTTGTGATATGACAGACATACAGAAATTACAAGCATACTCAACTAGTATTGATAATGATTTGTGCTCTCAATTTAGTTCTGCTTATCAAAATTTAACTGGCGTTAGTAATGCGGCTAAATCTCTTAAGGATATCATGAGTTTATTAACGACGAATCCGCAAGCGGCATTAATTAGTTTAC
>JAIEMU010000017.1 GCA_019751895.1 Sphingobacteriaceae bacterium
AAATAAAGAACGAAGATGTACGACCCCTTCGGGGTCGAATAAACGCTGAAAATCGATTGCTATAAATATTTAATCCCTTCGGGATATAAAATCCTGAGGCACGAAAAAGACATTGTAGCCGTTTCACGCAGATTTCGCTAATGCCTGCAGATAGGTGTAGGGTCTAAAATCTCACATCTAAAATCTCACATCTAATATCAATATCTCCCATCTCAAATCTAATATCTAAAATCTCACATCTTATATCTAAAATATGTATATTTGTTTTTTTAGAAAAAAAGTTTTGCGTAAAAGAAAAGAGAAAACCACCGTTATATTTGTTAGTAAGCATCAAAACATTACTAAACCGATACAAATACCAAGCACGTACATCAAAAATTGGCGTGTATATTTGTTTAGTTTTTTGACTTTGGTAGTTTTTATGGTCGCTTCCATTTTTTATTTAAGCTATTCCAATAGCTCTTTGGAAAACAAACACGCCAAAGCATTAAAGGCTTTGTTTCGTAGCAAAAAAGAATTATCTAGGTTCGATACCACGGCCGTAAATACGCAGTATAAAGCCATCAACGAAAAAATAAACACGATCAACAAACTCCTGAAATCAAAAGGTGTAAAAACCACTACCGTGAAACCAAACACGGGTGGAGAGGCAGGTTTTGAGGTGCTGAACACCGAGGAAAGCGCAGAGTTTTACAACAAATACCTAAACAAATTTATCTACAATTTATCACATACACCTATCGGCAAGCCCAATATGGGCAGAATAAGTTCTCGATTTGGCTACCGTGAAAATCCCTTTACAGGGCAAAGCGTAGAAACACACAAAGGCTTAGACATTAAAGCCAAACACGGCAGTTTGGTAAAAAGTACCGCTGTAGGCAGGGTAGCTTATACGGGATACCGAGGCGGTTTTGGTAATTTAATTATCATCAATCATGGCAATGGTTTTGAAACGTATTTTGGTCACTTGTCGAAAATATTGGTCAAACAAGGTCAATCGATAAAAATAGGTCAAAACATAGGTAGGGTAGGTTCTACAGGTCGTTCTACAGGTCCGCATTTGCATTACGAAATTCATAAAAATGGAAAAATAGTTAATCCTAAATCATTTTTAACACTCAAATAATATGTTTAAAAAAAACAAAAAAAACTTACCCTTAGATTTAAGTCAATTGGAAATATCAACCATTGTTGGCGCTGATTATGTAATCACAGGGGAGCTAAACGGAACGTCAGTGATTAGAATTGACGGCAAAGTAATTGGCGATGTGAAAGTGGAAAAAGGGGTGGTATTGGGCGAAAATGGCATTATTGAAGGAAATTTAACCACCCATTTGGCAATTATTTTCGGAAAAGTGAATGGAAATCTAAAAGCCCATCAACTGGAAATAAAAAAAACAGGTTGTGTAAATGGCGATATCAAAACCGAAACTTTAGAAATAGAAATGGGAGCGCAATACAACGGAAAGTTGGAAATGAAACAATTGGTAAAGCGTGAAGAAAATCAGCCAGTTGCTACTCCACAGCAATCAAATAAAAAATAATTTCAAACTTGTTTTTAAATGACATTTGTTTTTTGCTATTGATAATGCAAAGGTTTAAATTTGCAGTTCATTTAAAACAAATAAATTATGTCATCAGTAGAGACAATTTACGTTCCTTACAAAGTTAAGGACATTTCACTGGCAGCCTGGGGCCGCAAAGAAATTGAGTTAGCCGAAGTTGAAATGCCAGGATTAATGGCATTGAGACAAGAATTTGGTGCTTCAAAGCCTTTAGCAGGTGCTCGCATTGCAGGTTGCTTACACATGACCATCCAAACTGCGGTTTTGATTGAAACTTTAGTTGCCCTAGGTGCTGAGGTTACTTGGTCTTCGTGTAACATTTTTTCAACCCAAGACCACGCCGCAGCAGCCATTGCCGCAGCAGGCATCCAAGTATATGCTTGGAAAGGATTGACAGAAGAAGAATTTGATTGGTGTATCGAACAAACTTTACACTTCGGTCCAGAACGCAAACCTTTAAATTTGATTTTAGACGATGGTGGCGATTTAACCAACATGGTTTTTGATCGTTTTCCTGAGTTAATTGCGGCCATCAAAGGTTTATCAGAAGAAACGACCACAGGTGTACACCGTTTGCATGAAAGAATGAAAAACGGAACTTTACACTTGCCAGCTATCAATGTAAACGATTCGGTTACAAAATCTAAATTTGACAACAAATATGGCTGTCGTGAATCCTTGGTTGACGCTATTCGTAGAGCTACCGATGTGATGATGGCAGGTAAAGTAGCCGTAGTTTGTGGTTATGGTGACGTAGGGAAAGGTTCTGCGCAATCATTAAGCTCTCAAGGTGTACGCGTAATTGTAACCGAAATTGACCCAATTTGTGCTTTGCAAGCGGCAATGGACGGATATGAAGTTAAAAAACTGACTACTGCCATCACAGAAGCAGACATCGTGGTAACTACAACTGGAAATTGCGATATCGTTAGAGAAAAACATTTTCGTGCTTTGAAAGATAAAGCAATTGTGTGTAACATTGGTCATTTCGATAATGAAATTGATATGAATTGGTTGAACACCAATTACGGAAATACGAAAGTAGAAATTAAACCTCAAGTAGATAAATATACCATTGATGGCAAAGATGTTATCGTTTTAGCTGAAGGTCGTTTGGTAAACTTAGGTTGCGCTACAGGTCATCCAAGTTTTGTGATGAGTAATTCATTCACAAACCAAACATTAGCTCAATTAGAGCTGTGGACAAACACAGCAGCGTATGAAAACAAGGTTTATACTTTGCCTAAAATTTTAGACGAAAAAGTGGCTCGTTTGCACTTGGCTAAAATTGGCGTTGAATTAGATGTTTTAGACCAACACCAAGCCGATTATATTGGTGTAAAAGTGGAAGGTCCTTACAAACCAGAAGCATACAGATACTAAGATTTGTATCCAACGAAAATTAAAAATCCCGATTTCAATTTTGAAATCGGGATTTTTTATGCGAAATAATTAATTGTTTTTGGCGTTTAATAATGTTTTGTTAGCCATCCAAACGCTATGTTTAACCTCTATTTGGATACTGTTTAAAACAAGTTCGAAAAGAAGCAAAATATATCAAAACAGATATCCGCATTAAATCAATAATTATTACCTTTGAAAAAAAATAAAAAATAATGATAGATACCGATATAGCCATTATTGGCGCAGGTCCTGTAGGATTGTTTGCCATATTTGAAGCAGGTTTATTAAAAATGCGTTGTCACTTAATTGACTATCTACCTCAAGTTGGAGGTCAATTATCAGAAATATATCCCAAAAAACCAATCTATGATATTCCAGGATACCCAAGTGTGCTGGCTCAAGAATTGATTGATAACTTAATGGAACAAGGCAAGCCTTTTAACCCAACATTTACTTTGGGAGAACGAATTGAAGGCTTAGAAAAAAGAGGCGAAGCCGACTTTGTATTGACGACAAACATGGGTACGCAAATCCATGCCAAAGCAGTCGTAATTGCAGGCGGTTTAGGTTGTTTTGAGCCTAGAAAACCTGTGGTTGATGGTTTAGAAAAATTTGAAAATGGAAAAGGAATCAATTACATGATTTTAGACCCAGAAAAATATAGAAACCAAAAAATGGTGATTACAGGTGGTGGCGATTCAGCATTGGATTGGACTATTTTTCTAGCCGATGTAGTTTCTGAACTTACTTTAATTCACAGAAGCGAAAGCTTTAGAGGTGCGCCTGATTCGGTAAATAAAGTAATGGAACTAGCCGAAAGTGGAAAAATAAACTTGATTTTAAATAGCAATTTAAGCGCTGTTGATGGTGGTGATAAATTAGAAACGATAGAGGTAATCCACAACAAAACCTTAGAAAAAACAACCATCCAAACCGATCACCTAATTCCTTTATTCGGATTAAGTCCTAAATTGGGACCAATAGAAAACTGGAATTTAAACATTTCTAAAAGTGCAATCGAAGTAAATACAGATGATTACAGCACCAATATCCCAGGTATTTACGCAATTGGCGATATTAACACTTACACCAATAAATTAAAATTAATTCTTTGTGGTTTCCACGAAGCTGCTTTGATGAGCCATAGTGCTTATCAATACATGAATCCTGGCGTAAAATATACAATGAAATATACGACCGTTAACGGTATAAGTGAATTTTAAAAAATGGAAACAAACGACATTTCAATACAAGTAGAAGACAGAGAAGGCAATATCAGTACTTTAACCGCTCCCACGGACTTAGGTTTGAGCTTAATGGAATTTTTAAAAGCTAGCGAATACGATGTATTGGCGACTTGTGGTGGCATGGCACTTTGTGCTACTTGCTGCGTAGATGTAATGGAAGGATTAGAAAACTTAAACGAAATGACTGATGATGAGTACGCTATGTTAGATACTTTACCTGACGTGTTGCCAAACTCACGTTTGGCTTGTCAACTGCAATTGAACCAAAAAATGGACGGTCTTAAAGTTAGACTTCACCACCAAGATTAATCATCTTTCCAATTATTTCAAAGCACCAATTGTTTTATAAATGCCATCTCCACGGAGTATGGCATTTGTTTTTGCAGGATTATTTATAATTTCCTTAGCCTCATCTACTTCCTTATCATATTGAAAGGACTGTAAAACTTTTCCTTTTTCAAAATAGTACCTACTTACGATATGCTTTTCTAGAATTTGTTTTATCTCTGGCTTAAATTTAACAAAATCTGTTTTCTTTAAGTTATTTATCTTAGATTTTAAAGCCTCAATGTCTGATTTCACCTCGTCAATACTATTTTCATTTTCCGCAGTCAACTTCAATTCATTCAATATTTTCTCAGTTTCAGCGGTGTAATTATATTTTTTATCTGGCAATGAAGCTACAAAATTATGATAATCTGTATCACTTAGTTTAAAAACTTCTGGTTTAGAAATTTGCTTGTGTGTTTTGTAATATTGGTTTGCAAAAT
Organism: Sphingobacteriaceae bacterium; assembly: GCA_019751895.1. Taxonomy (GTDB): domain Bacteria; phylum Bacteroidota; class Bacteroidia; order Sphingobacteriales; family Sphingobacteriaceae; genus Pedobacter. The sequence continues at coordinate 4,987 of JAIEMU010000017.1, forward strand.
CAAAAAACAATCGCTCTTCTGTTAATTTTTTGGCTATTAAACTCATTTTTTGAACGGGCATCATAATGTCTGGACAAATGCCTTTGCCACCATATACGATTCTACCTATTTTGGTTTTATAGGGTACTGCCAACAAATCGTCTGAATATTTGGCGTTGTTTAAGTCGTCTTTTTTGCGTCCGTAATCAATTTCTTGAATGCATCTTCCTGAAGGGATGTAATATTTTGCAATGGTAACTTTTACCATTGTATTGTAAGGTAAATTAAACATCTGTTGCACCAATCCTTTTCCAAAACTACGTTGCCCCAACACCACCGCTCTGTCCAAATCTTGAAATGCACCTGCTACAATTTCAGATGCTGAAGCTGAATTTTTATTGATTAAAACAACCAAGGGTAAATGTAAAGAGATAGGCTCTTTTGTGGTTGCGTGTGCATAGGTTTTAGCATCATTACGGGCTTTTTGCACCACAATGGTTGTGTTGTTGGCTGTAAAAAGATTTACAATTTTCACAGCTTCTTGCAAAATCCCACCTCCATTGTTTCTTAAATCTAAAATAATGCCTTTGGGATTAGATTTATTTAAAGTTACCAACGCATTTTCTACTTCACTTGCGCAGTTTTCTAAAAATTTATCCAAACGAATATAGCCAATCTCACCTTCCAACATTCCAAAATAAGATACATTTGATTGTTTTATCTCTTCTCTTGGAATTTCTTTCAAAATGGATGCTCCATCTCTTTTTAGAAGAAGGCTCACTTTGCCTCCCTTTACACCTCGCATTAACTGTGTTACTTGTTCGTTGTCTTTTCCGTGAATGTCAACGTTGTTTATTTTAAGGATTTGATCTCCAGGCTTTACATCGTTTTTAGCCGCAGGAAAACCCTCAATCAGCTCGTCCACAAACAGTTTATTGTCGATGAATAAAGTTGCCACACCAATGCCCGAATATTGTGTGCTAACATATTGTAAACGGTAATTCTCGATTTCGCTTTCAGGCACAAAATCGGTATAAGGATCTAATCGATCTAGCATCGCATCAATGGCGTCACTCATCAATGTAGTAGGATTGGTCTCTTCTACATAGTTAATATTGACTTCTTTGTAGAGGGCAACAAAAATGTCTAGGTTTTTAGAAATTAAAAAAAGTTCTTCTTTAAACGCCAGAGTAAGCGCCGAAACCACTAATGCTAGCGTGATTACACTATATTTTACTTTTCGCATACGCTATAAAAACTCCTTTTTAGAGTCTGTTGCCTTTACTATCGGCAAGTGCTTTTTGAATGGTAAATTCGATATATTTTTTATCTCTATTCACCAATTGAGCCAATTGCTGAACCAAAACATCCTCTTTTCCTGATTGAAAACTTAAATCTTCTTTTGCTAAATCACGATATTTTCTCAAAAACTTGATTTTAACTTTTTCCCAATTTTGCTCGTTTAATATAAAATTTGCCATAGTTGAAATTAATTAGACCCAAAAGTAACAAAAAAAGATGAAGCTTTGTAAAAAACAAAAAAGTCTTCCTCTGTTTAAGGAGGAAGACTTGAACAAATTAAAATAACCAAATTTTTACCTTGTTTTAATTTGCTGGATCAGCAGGAGTATTGATATTGTTCAAACGTTCTGTTTGAGGGTAAGGCAAAAATTTACGATTGGAAGCTCCCCCCAAACGTCTTGAAGATTCCAAATTTGTACCTGTTAAAAACAATTCTATCATACGATTGCGATATACTTCAGTTAAAATCGTAGCCTTGTCTGCTCCCGAAAAAGCAGGTAGTGCATTGCCTACACCAATCCCTAAAGCGTCTGTTGGTTTGGTCAACACTTGGTTTATTTCGGCGTTGGCACTCGCTAAATTATTCAAATTGGCATAAGCCTCTGCTTTTATCAAATACATTTCACTAGGATAATAAACAGGAATTGCGGTGTTATTTGCTTTAAAAAAGCTATTTTTTCCTTTGTTGATTTTTTTAATATCCGCTGTGTTATAATAGAAAGCTATTCTTTTGTCGTTCGCATCTACCGAAGCAGCTGGTAAACCAAAATTATCTAATGGTTCGCAAACATTTTTGTTGCTAAACGAAACATCAAACATTGGATTACGGTTTACGTCATCAAAATTCATTATTGATATTTTGGTCATATCTACCTTATTCGCAGCATCAATGGCTTCTTGATCTTTGCCAAGTAACAAATTATATCTAGCCAAAAGTGCATAAATGGTGTTTTTAATGTCGATGCCCACTACCAATTTACTGGTGTTTGGTGGCGTAACAGCTACTAATGCCTCTGCCTCTTTCAACACCCTAACGGCTTCTTTCAAAGCGTCTATTCTTGATACAAATGATGCATCTTTTGCCGACTTGATAGGAGTTTGCTCCCAAAACTGAGCAAGATTACCCAATGCCAAAGCTTTAAAAATAGCAGCATAACCCATTAAAGCACTTTTAGTGGCTGGTTCTTGAATGCTCCCAAGGTTATCAATAATCATATCGGCATTATTACGTACCAAATGTGATTGGTTCCATAGATTTCTTGCCAAAGCATTGGTATTTAATACGCTTGTTCCACCTTTTTCCATGTCTATTTCGTCTGTATTCCCTGCATTCAGCACCACAAACTGTTTGCACACCAAACCATCAGTGGTAATGGCACTGTATACCACACTTTGACGCCCCACACTATAGGTATATTGTAAACTATTTGCCATAGCATACAAACCCGACGCATTTGAAACTACTTGTGCAGAACTAACAGAACCAGGGTCTAAATAATCCTTTTTGCAAGCGCTAAAGCCTATCGCCAAAATCATCAATAGACTTGTATATAATTTTGTATTTTTCATGTCTTTA
>JAIEMU010000124.1 GCA_019751895.1 Sphingobacteriaceae bacterium
CAGACATAACAACTCTAATTGTTCTTCATTCATTTTATTAGCCTACCGCCTTTATTATCATCATACGTTTTTAACAGCTCTTTTCCTACTTTAGCAGAGATTTAATCTTTTAATATATGATTTAAATTATCCAGAAATAACTTTGAATCAGCAAAATAATTAGGATACGATTTTTTAAGCTGAGAAATTGATTCTGCGTGTACCATAACTACCTCATCAAGTTTATCCTTTTGGGTTTGTTCTAATGATAAATATAACTCTTGTGCAGTTTGTTCATGCAAAAAGTTAAATACATTCAAACGTTTTTCAACTGGATTTAACCATAACACTAAATATTGTTTGCGCAAGCCATGGTTAACTTCAATATTTTTAGATAGTAAACTATAATTAGTCATTTTCTCAATAACATTTAACTCTATAGCCAATTTACAAATCTCACTTTTACGACTTTCAATTTCAAAGTGGACTGGTAATTTCTCTAACAGCGCAAACTCATCTGCCAATAGATAAAAAAATCTTTGCCATGAAGTAGAACCTTGCCCAATTTTCAATTTTTCATGGTTGAATGTATCAATAATTTCTACCGCAGTAGCCCATGAGTGCTGTAGCTTCGTGCGTAATTGAATTTCAATTTTTAATTTGTCATATAGCAGATCTTTGCTATTTGATTGATAAATAAGATGAATACTCCGATAACCATCTGCTTTCGGCTCTAGCAAATAATTTTTATGATTCGGTAAAATTGACTTACTGGTTTTTAATAATTCATATAAACGAAATAGACGATCAGCATTGGACAAAATCACTCGACAACCACCAATATCTTGTAAACGAGACAATCCACCTTCCATCCGATTTAGTTTATAGATAATTGAACGAGCACGCTTAAGACGCTGTCCATAAATTGCATTATTTCCAATTCTGTCAGCATAGCGCTTGACCAATTGATATGCACGTAATAATGGCTGTACATGACGAGAGCGCCAATGTGACAAAATTTGCATAGCACTATTAATCTCATCAGTGGTGATCGATTTATCACTAATACTATTTTTTAGTATTTCACCAGCCTTATTAATTTGTTTTTTTGAATATTCCATTGATGTACCTAATTTAAATCGCTAATCGTTGAGAATAAAGTTTTTTATGATCAAGCGTTCTTTTTGTATTTCCCTATCTCTCATAACTTGTTTTATGTAAAATCATTCGCAACCTATTGGTAAATTATCTAACTCCAGTAATTTTTTAACATCTTCTTCATTGGGCAAATATTGTGCAAACTCTTGTGGTAAATTACGATAATGATAAGTTGCAATTCCCATTGGACTGTTAGCTAATTCCAAAGCATACTCTACCAACAAATTATCTTTTGACTTACAAATTAAAATACCAATACTCGGGTTATCATCAGGATATTTAACCTGCTTATCCAACAAATGCAAATACCAGTTGAGTTGCTGACTATACTCAGGTTTAAAATCAGTGACTTTTAATTCAATTGCAATTAATGAACGTAATTTGCGATGATAGAAAAGCAAATCAACCATATATTCGTGTTCGCCAACTTCAAGCTTAAATTGCCGCCCCATAAAAGCAAAATCTTTGCCAAATTGTCCGAGGACTTTTACAATATTAGCAACAATAGCATTTTCTAGTTCTCTTTCGCTATGTTCTATTGCCAAATTTAAAAATGATAAATTATATTCATCTTTGAATTGTAAGCGATAATCAGCCAATTTAGTTACTGGTAGAGTCAAATCAAAGTTATGTTGAAACTGTAACGACTTTTCATAGGAATTGAACTTGATTTCTTCTTCTAAAACTCCACGGCTCCAACCATTATCACGGCATTTAGTCAAATAATATTCACGCGCTAAAGGATCTTTAATTTTTGCCATAATGAGCAAATTTTGTCCCCAAGGAATTTCTGCAACAAGCTGTTGCAGTTTTTTGGATGCTGAATACTCTTCATAAAAGTTTTTCATTGACCATAAATTACGTGCTGAAAATCCTTTGACTTCGGGATACTCGAGACGTAGGTCATGAGATAGTGTTTCAACAATAGATTTGCCCCAGCTATTTACCACCTGTGAGGATAACAGCTCACCGATTTGCCAATACATTGCAATCATTTGTTTATTTACAATCCGCAGACTTTGATATTGCGCTTGGCGGATCTGATCTTTGACTATATTTAGCAATTGCGGATAATCTTGAATTATTTCACCATCCTTATTAATTTGTTTTTTTGAATATTCCATTGATGTACCTAATTTAAATTGATAGGCGTTGAATTAATTGCTGCGCCCACTCTTGACTTAATTTTAAATGATTGATTTTATTGCCCGCAATTAGCGACGATTGTAATGAAAAATTAGCCTCGCTATTATCCAACAGGTAAATTTCATCTAAATAATCTTTGATTAACACCAAGTTATCCGCCGATTCATGAAACCGCCGCCGCACGATATTTTCAGGAATATCATGTCCACCACGGGCAACACGTCCAGTAATCCGTTCCAAATTTAACTCAACGCTATTTAAGCCAATATAATAAGCCAAGGTAAAATATCCCGCATGCTTAGCGGCAATAATTCTTTGCATCGTACCACGACCAGCTAAAGTACTTTCCAAACAAATATTTAAACCATTGCTAAGCGCATCATCATACATTTTCAGCGCTTGTTTGCCAGCTTCAATTTGATAATTATCAGGATATTTTGCCCGATAAACCCGATTTAAAACATCGGGATCAATGTTGCTTTGAATATCACTCAAATTTAGATAGTTGCGCAATGAACTTTTACCACTACCATTTGTCCCAACCAAAAACACAGCTAACGGGATATTGTCATAACGCAGCTGAATCTTGTTTACTATCTGTTGGTTAATAATGTGGTTCATGCTATTTCTTTCTAAAACTTTATCCGCTATAACTCGCTCAGGCTCTTAGATAGCGGACTATTACCAGATAGTAAAGTAATTTTTTGCTTTTTCAAAGCTATTTTTTGCACCCGTAATGACTGATCATCTTTGGGCATTTTACTAGTCACAATTACCGCCATTTTATTTGGATTTATGGGAAATTTTGCAGCTTGTTTAGTTGCTAAAACCTGCTTAATTGCATGAGTGATATCACTACCTTTTAACTCAACAAAAACCGTTTTATTATCAAAATTTAAGGCAAAGTCACAGCATAGGTCATGATGTCCGCGCGGATAAATACAACCATCAACCGTAATATAATCAACTGGTTTACGCTCTGGATTTAACAAAATAAATTTACTTTGCTTTTCTTCGCACTTAATTTGGCGATGATTTACCGATTGGATACAATTACTCATATTTTAAATCCAGCAATTTATCAAAATCTAATGCAGTTTGCTCGGATACTTTATCCAAATTATCGGCTAAAATCAAACGATTTTCAACATCACGCAAATCACGTGCGCCACCATCTGCAATAAAATAGGCGCGCACTTCTTCAAAAGGCACTAGCAAGTCTTTATCAAACAAGGTTTGTTTATCCTTAACATCGTTTGCTAAAATCAAATTATTAAGCACAGTTAAAATATATGGGCTATGCGTGGTAATGTACAATCCATCGCTATTAGTTGCATTGGTCACATAAACCAATAATTCGGTAATTGCTTTTTGTGCAGATGGATAAAGATGTGCTTCTGGTTCTTCGATATAGAGATTACCTTTATCATGCCCAGACAGTAAATAATGACGTAATATCATATAAACAGGTAAAAACTCTTGCTGACCAGATGAACCATCCGCAAGCTTAGTTTGAAACCCATCTTGCTGAATATAACCACCTAACTGATCATAAACATACTTACCTTTTAAGATTTTCTCGGTTAAATGGTTAAATGTTGCCAACCGATGCTTAGTATCATCACGTATTTGATTATATACCGCAAACGCTTTTTGATAATCCTGTCCAAAATTTACAATTAATTGATTGAGATTGAACTTTTCATTACTGATAACGTTAAACAAATTATTTAAAATGGTGAAAAAAGCCATTCTTCCAGCAGGTAAAAATCTAACAAAAGATATTTTACCAATGGAACTACTTTCTATGACCCTTTGAACTTCCATTTCCATAATCGAAAAACGGATCACATCAATATAAGCTTCATTTTGTTGTATTTCTTTATATTTATTAAGTAATAATTGGCGACTCTGAGCGTATAAATTAACCAAGTTTTGATTGGTATCTATAATAAGTTTACCATCACTTATAGAAATCATAATTTCATAATTATCTATTTGATACTTAATTGTAGCATTTAGATTAAAATCATTTATATTCAATGAATCACAAAACATATGAATAAATAACTTTTGCAACTCTACTGAATCAGTCTGATACATCCGAATTGGGGCAAACAATATACTTCTAAAAAAGAAGAGCGTTTTTAAAATCAGACTTTTACCGCTGGCTTGTTCGCCAATAAATACGTTATATTTACCAAGCTCTATATCTACATCTTTCAATGTAAAAAAATTTTTAATTATCAATCGTTCTTTTTGCATTTTGAAACCTGTCTAAAACGGAACATCATCAGGTGATAAACTACTTTGCGTCTTTTTCTTATCTATACTTTTATAATCAACTAATTTATCAAATTTATCTTTGATTGTCTTTATGATACCAGACTTGTCATCTGATTTAGCATATATACTGGCTAATTGCATAACAGATTTTATAGGAACATCCATCCTAGTCTTCCAATATTTATAATGAAATCCTGAAAATAATGGTGTAATACTAATCACTTGAGACCATTTATGTGTGCTGGCTAAGTCAGACAATATTTCAGCCCATTTTTGAACAGAATCTTCCTGAATTATTTCTTCAAATGAAATTCTGGGCTGTAAATTTATTTCGAATGGATCAATTGATTCATCTTGATATAAAATATTTTGTATGCATTCATCAAATATTTTTTGTATATCTTCTAATTTGCTTATTTCAGCAAGATTAATAAAATCTGATAATGATGATTTATTAAGGTTTTCATTTTGACTTTTAAGTGTTTCAGCTAATGAAGTAATTAATTTTTCAACTTGTTCTAATTTTTCAAAAGACTTTCGCTCTAAGTCTTGTTTAATAACTGGCTTATCTCTAAATGACTTTAGTGATTGCTCCAAATACCCAGCCCATTGTTGTCTTAATGCTCGTTGAATATCTTCAGAATTCTCAAATTCATGGTAAGAATTACCTAATCTTAAATCATTAATTTGATCTAGAAAAAAGAAAACATATCTATATGAATCAACAGGAAATAAATAAGTAGAATCAAAATTATGTTTTAATTTTTCTTTTGCATCATCTTGTGCAAAGTCCTCAACTTTATTAGAACTAAAATATTTTTGATATTCTCCATCCAAAAATCGCCTATAGTTTTTATAATCATGATAGACAAACCTATTTATGAAAATAATTTTAGGTATATTTAAAATTAAGGCATTATGGAATTCTTTTAACGTTACACTATTTGGAATAAAGTTATTCTCTTTTTCTCTTTTATCTTTATGATAAATACTTCCATATTTATCTCCAATAATTAAAACAAACATGTTACAACTATCAATTGCCCTAACGCATGCATCTTGCACATGTTCATCTGGAGGATAAAAAATATCACCATACTCACTCATTACTGGTTCATAACCAAAATCTTTAATGAATTTTTGAACATTGTGCCGTACTTCATGCAAGTCATAACAAGTTGAGCTTACAAATATTTTTGGTGCTGCCATTTTTTACTCCTTAGTTTAAAACTTTCGCAGTATAACAATCTGATAAATCTATGCTTACCTTATGTTTTGGTAAATACAATGATTTATTATCATAAATATTTACAAACGTTGGAAAGCTTCCTACAAAACTTAGTACAGAATACGATTCAACATACCTCGATAAATAAATATTGCTTGACTCATTAAAAAAATTTGACTTTATTTCACTTTCAGTTAAAATTTGTATTTCTGATTTGTATTTATTAATACTGGGTAAATTACTTATCATACATGATTTATTTAGTGCCAACTTATGGATACTTTCTGTTATATGCCCAGTTAATTTCATATAATTATCAAATAAATTGTACCCTAATCCCGCAATCAAAAATGGATACATGATAGCAGATCCAGCAAGAACTACTGAAAATTTTATATTCTCTTTATATTTTAAAATTGCTATTTTAATTACTGGTATTGTTATTGCTAAACAAAAATATGCATAAATCAACTCAAATGTATTACCTGAATATAATAATTTTAATGGGTAATATGATATTAAAAACAAAACAATTGATGCAAAAAGTTGAGTGAATAAATTCTCAGTTGTAAAATTACGTAGTAACACATTATTAGCATCAGTTGTTTTTTTCTGTATATAACAATCTATCAGGACCTCATTATCATCATTCATGAGTAAGGTTTTTAAATTATCATCTTTTAATAATGTATACATTACACTCTTATCTACAATCACTTTATTTTTCGACACTGCATGTCTATAAAGTATTGTTAATCTAAAAAGTAAAGTGTATAATAAATTTCCTAATGGAGATAACGCAAAAATAAAAAATAAAAAGCCAAGCACGATATAAAAGCCACTCTGCACTAGAAAATATACTACTTGAGAAACAGATGCATTTAACTCCATACGATATTTAATCGTTGCACCAAATAGCATTAATGCTCCCACGGCAACCACAAAATAGAATGTCAATAATCCAGCTGTTTTAAGTAACTCAAAAAAAGATGTAACAGAAGAAAATGATTTAATGATTTTGTTCACAATTATATCCTTAACTTATTAAAATTTTACCAGACATTAGTTTTGGTAACAGTGTATCACGGATACAAACAACTGAGCTAATTTGAGTGTTATTGCCTGTGATTTTTTTATAAATTGGTTTTATCAAACAGTTAAAACGCATAAGAGAATATTCATCTGGAAAAAGTACTGGAATATTCCCAAGAGTTGTTAAACTAACATTTGCTTGTACTCCCTGAACAACGCTACCTAAAATTAACCCTTGAATATTTTGAGAAATCAAATGTTGATGAATAAATTCTAAATATTCTCTATCCTTCAACCTAATGAACGCAACTGCTTGGTTGCAATTTGAATTATTTAAGTTCTCTGGTAATATAAAAACTCTTCCGATTGTCCCAGCAATTGAAAATAGAATATCACCTGTTTTTAAAATAGATCTTTTTAGAATTTTTTTATGCACATCATTAGGAATTAAATCTAGTCCCGATATATTAATGGTGCCATTACAAGCAATATCTTTTACTTTTATAAATGGTATGTTTTTATCAAGGTTTTCAATTTGTAATGATGTCGGTGTTGTTCCTTTAGATATCACTTCACATATACCACCGAGTTTGCCGACTGACCAAGAAGCGGGGATTAACCCGAGTTCGGAATCAATCATTGCTCCACCAGAATCGCGGTAAGGATTGCCATTTTCATCGGGAAAATTGAAATCAATAAACCACTCTTTGAAAAGAGTTTGTGCAATTTCTTCTAATGTTTGATTGGTTTGGCGGTTGAGTTCAATTTTATCATCGAGGCTGGATAATATAGCAGCAATCTTTTTTTGTTCTTCTATACTTGGGGCAATAATATCTAAGTTCTCAATGTGCCCCTTTGTTAATGCGTTTCTCGTTGCTCCGCTTGCCGCTATAGATAAAAGATATTCTTTTGTGGCTCTATTTAATAAATAATACTGCAAGAATTTGGCGTTAAAAATGCGCTCATCGGGTCGAATAATCATTACATGTTGATTT
>JAIEMU010000047.1 GCA_019751895.1 Sphingobacteriaceae bacterium
CATTTCCGTGAAGGTCAGGAAAAGCAAACGCTTGATGATTTGGTTTTTGTGTATTGTGACACGATTGCCAAACTGAGGCCTAAGGTAGCGGTGCTTGAGAATGTGCCGGGTATCATAGCTGGAAGAGCTAAAGCCTATACGATTGAGATTGTGGAGAGGCTTAACGCTACTGGTTATGATGTTCAGATATTCCAATTGAACAGCGCCACGATGGGCGTACTACAAGCCCGTGAACGCATCTTTTTTATTGCTAGGCGCAGAGATTTGAATTTGCCAAAATTGGTCTTAAATTTTAACGAACAGCCTATTTATTTCCATCAGATAGTGGACACTAATAGTACAACGCACAAGTCTTTGTGGCCATCCATTAAAGTTAGGTGGCAATATATCGAGGTAGGTGATCAGAATATGAAATTCGCAGATGCGAGATATAGGAATTTAAGCACCTGTAATGCTTTTTTTAGCACTAATATAGTGTATGACAATTCTGTACATGGTACGCTAACCAGTAGCGGTACGTCTGTTTATTACAGCGAAAAAAGAAACTTGAACGACACCGAATATACACGCATGAGTAGCTTTCCTTCTGATTATAACTTCATGGGTTGCGATGTGCGGTATGTATGCGGTATGTCTGTCCCTCCATTGATGACGGCTAGGATAGCAGAGGAAATTTATAAACAGTGGCTTGTTTAGGTAGGGAAAATAGCAGTTGAAATAAGTATAATGCCCCGTGTGATTGGGGCATTATTTCACATTTCGTATTCCGTAAGATTCTCACATTTGGAATTCCAACTGCTCACATTCCGTATTCCGCAAATTAGTAGATTTGGTGCAGTGGTTCATGTTTTTCACGAACCACTGCAATATTTCCCTATTTCAATTTTCCTAAAGCATTTTTGATTCTTGGAATCATATTTTGAATATCTTCTAAAGTGCAAGCACCTACCGAGGCTCTAAACCAAGGCATCATTTCATCATTTCCGAAAGCTGAAAAAGGTACCAAAGCCACTTGTGCTTCTTTAATTAAGTAGAAATTTACATCTCCGCTATTTTTCAAAACTTCGCCCGATGGCGTTGTTTTTCCAATGTAATCAATTTTTAGTGTCAAGTAAATTGCACCCATCGGTTCTACGGCATCAATTGCAAAACCTTCTGCTTTTAATGCTTTGAAACCATCAAAAAGAGCGGCTAAACTCAGTTGTATTTGTGCTTTAAAATGACTTAAAAAATGATTTAATTCGTTTGGTTTTTTTAAGTAATTAGCTACGGCAACTTGCTCTGCTTTCGGAGCCCAAGCACCAACATGTCCTAAAATAGATTTCATTTTGCTGATAATTTCAGTAGGACCAAAAGCCCAACCTACTCTTACACCCGTAGCCGCCAAACATTTTGAAGTACCATCAATGTAAATCACATAATCTCTCAATTCAGGGCGTAAGCTTACAGGATTTACGTGTGTTTTTCCAAAAGTAAGCATGGCGTAAATTTGGTCATACATAATGTAAAGAGGCTTTTCATTCGCTCCACGAGATTTATTTTCTTCAATTATAATGTCGCAAATTTCTAACAATTGCGCTTCGGTAAACATGGTTCCCGTTGGGTTGAGTGGCGAACACAAAGCCAATAAAGTAGCACCTTTCAAATGCGGTTTCAATTGCGCTGCGGTAGGCATAAAATTGTTTTCTACGGTGGTTTCAACGGCAATTCCTTGGGCAGATGATAAATGACAATAGTGGTTATTGTTCCAAGATGGAGCTGGGTAAATGACCTTGTCGCCCGCATCTAGTAAAGCCAAATAGGTGGCGTAAATCAAAGGACGAGAGCCTCCTGCAATTAAAATATCACTACTTGCGTATTCTAAGTTAAACGTATCTTTTACGAGATTTGAAACCGTTTCTCTCAAGTTTAAAACGCCATCCGCAGGTGGATAATTGGTTTGATTTTGGTGATAAGCGGCAATGATTTCGTTTTTTAAGTCGCTTGGAATTGGAAATATTTCAGCATCAAAGTCGCCGATGGTGAGGTTGGCAATTTGTGCTCCTTTGCGTTTCATCTCGTTTACTTCATTTCCAATTTTGATGATTTCCGAACCAATGAGGTTGTTGGCAAGTACAGATACTTTCATAATGTGATATTTTTAAGCGATTAAATTACGAATGGCATTATTTTTTTTGTCAAAATTGAATTGATTTAAAATGTTTTTCATCATCAATTCAATTTCATTGTTGCATAAGTTCCCAATACTTCCTTCATGTTGATGGGAAACTTGTTTAGGCGCCACAAAGGTACTATTTTCTATTTCTTTTCCTATCATTTTATAGGCTTCTCTAAATGGAATGCCTTTTAAAACCAATTCATTTACGGCATCTACACTGAATAAATAAGCATATTTTGGGTCGTCGAGAATGTTGTTTTTGATTTCAATGTTTTCCAACATCATGGTCACAATTTCTAAACATTCGTTTAAAGAAGTGATGGCGGGAAACAGATTTTCTTTCAATAATTGCAAGTCTCGGTGATAACCCGAAGGTAAATTTGTAGTCATCATCGCAATTTCGTTGGGCAAGGCTTGAATTTTATTGCAACGAGAACGAATGAGTTCAAACACATCTGGATTTTTTTTGTGCGGCATTATACTCGAGCCTGTAGTAAGTTCATCGGGAAAGCTGATGAAAGCAAAATTTTGATTGATGAATAAGCAAACATCCATTGCCATTTTTGCTAACGTAGCCGCTACAGAAGACATAGCTTGCGCCAATATTCTTTCGCTTTTTCCTCTCCCCATTTGTGCATAAACTACATTGTAATTTAAGTTTTCGAACCCCAATAATTCGGTGGTTAAAGTTCTATTAAGCGGAAACGAAGAACCATATCCAGCTGCTGAACCCAATGGATTTTTATTGCAGATTTTGTAGGCTGCCAACATTAATTCTAAATCATCCACCAAACTTTCAGCGTAAGCGCCAAACCAAAGTCCAAAAGATGAAGGCATTGCAATTTGTAAATGCGTGTAACCTGGCAATAGATTTTCTTTGTGTTGGTTGCTTAGGCTTATCAACTGATGAAATAAAACACTTGTCCTTTCAACTATTTCTTCGATGCTATCTCTGAAAAAAAGTTTTAAATCAACCAAAACTTGGTCGTTACGAGAGCGTCCGCTATGAATTTTTTTACCTGCTTCGCCAATGCGTTGGGTAAGCAACCACTCAATTTGCGAATGCACATCTTCCACTTCTTTGTGGATGATGAAGGAATTATTTTCTATTTCTTGATAAATTGCTTTTAGGCCTTTTTGAATTTCTAGCAATTCTTTTTCAGTAAGTAAATTGATGCTTTGCAACATTTGCACATGCGCAAGTGAACCCAAAACGTCTGATTTTGCAAGTTCTAAATCCAATTCTCGGTCTTTTCCTACCGTAAAATTTTCTACCAATTCGTTTGTAGTGCTGTTTTTTTGCCAGATTTTCATTTCTATAAAAAGCTTTGAGAATTAATTTTTAATAATATGAGTTAATAAATGGATGTAATCTTCAATACCAGTTTCAATTTCTTTGATGAAGATATATTCATCCGCCATGTGCGAACGACCCGAAAAACCAGGCCCCATTTTTAAAGAAGGAATGTTTAGCAAGGCTTGGTCGGAAGTAGTAGGGGAGCCGTAAGTTGTTTTGCCTAGGGCGATACCAGCTTGTACAATTGGGTGATGAATAGGAATTGACGAAGGTTTTAATCTCGTAGAACGAGGAATGACTTCACAGCTTACATGTTGACGAATAATTTCTATCACCTCTTCGTTGGTGTAGGCGTCGGTTACCCTGATGTCAACCGTAAAATTACAAGTGGCAGGAACTACATTATGTTGTGAGCCAGCATTGATGATGGTTACGGACATTTTTACAGCACCAAAACTTTTCGATATTTTCGGAAATTGATAATTTCTAAACCATTCAATGTCTTTTAAGGCTTTGTAAATTGCATTTTCACCTTCTTCACGGGCGGCATGACCTGCTTTGCCATGGGCAACACAATCAACTACCATTAAGCCTTTTTCAGCAATAGCTAAATTCATTTCGGTGGGTTCGCCTACAATTGCAAAGTCTAGTTCTCCCAATTCGGGTAAAATTAATTCGATGCCGTTCGTACCCGAAATTTCTTCCTCAGCAGTTGCTGCCAAACAAAGGTTGTAGTTTAAATCTTTTTGATTGTAAAAATACAAAAACGTACTTATCAAGGAGACCAAACATCCTCCTGCATCGTTGCTGCCCAAGCCAAATAGTTTCCCATCTTCTACCGTTGGAGTGAATGGATTGCGGGTATAACCAGGATTTGGTTTTACGGTATCGTGGTGCGAATTGAGTAAAATGGTTGGTTTTTTAGCGTCAAAATATTGGTTGAACGCCCAAACATTGTTTAATTTTCGCTTTGCATCAATTCCTTTTTTACTTAAAAAATCAAAGATTAAATCTGCGGTTTTGTTTTCTTCTTTGCTAAAAGAAGAAATAGAGATTAAATTCTTGAGTAGGTCAAGAGCCTCTTTTTGTAGCGTTTCCAATTTATTTAATCTCCTTTTTTGTATAATTCTCCTGCTTTGATAGAAGATAGTTTTATGCCTTTGATTAGCGAAGAGCTAAAACCATTGTGCTCCATTTCATTCAATCCTGCAATGGTGCAACCTTTTGGAGAAGTAACTTTGTCAATTTCTTGTTCAGGATGTGATTGCATTTGTTGCAATAAATCGGCTGCTCCTTTTGCCGTTTGTATTGCCATTTTTAGCGCTTCGTCGGCGTGAAAACCAATTTCTACGCCACCCTGCGAGGCTGCTCTGATGGAACGCAAGAAAAATGCGATGCCACAAGCGCAAAGTGCAGTAGCCGAAGTCATTAATTCTTCGTTGATGATGGAAACGCTGCCTACGGTTTCGAACATGTTTTTTACCTCAGCGATGTTTTCATCACTTGCGTTATTGCTTGCAATGCAAGTCATCGATTGTCCAATGGCAATTGCCGTATTGGGCATCGCTCGTACTACGGATACGTATTTGTTGGTTTGCTTTACAATATCGTTGCAGCTTACACCCGAAACTACAGAAATCAGCAAGTGCTTTTTGATGTCTAAAACAGGTGCAATTTGGTTTAATACCTCATTCAATTGTTGAGGCAAAATTGCCAGCACAATGATGTCGGCTTGTTGAGCGGTTTTAATATTGTCATTGCTAATATTGAACCCTTGCGCTGCCAAAACATCTAATTTTTTAATATTTCTTCGGGTTAAATGTATTTGAGAGGCTTGCGCATAATTTGCTTTTACCAATCCTTTGGCTAAGGAAATGCCGATGTTTCCGCTTCCTAAAATGGCTATTTTTCCTGTGTATGGTTTCATGTTTATGCGATTAGTTTAGTGCCAAAATGGTCTTTTTCTAGGTTTTGTAATTCTTCTGCTTTGCCAATGTACACGGCTTTTACACCGCTTTTGATTGCTGAAAAAGCATTTTGCAATTTTGGTATCATGCCTTCAAAAATCACGCCGCTGTTTTTTAAACTTTCAAACTCACTTGATTCTATGGTTTCAATTAATGTGTTTTCGTCGTTTACGTCAGTAAGAACCCCTTTTTTTTCAAAACAATACACCAATTTGGTTTCATAAATAGCCGATAAAGCCACAGCAAGGGTAGAGGCAATGGTGTCGGCATTGGTGTTCAATAGTTGACCATGATTGTTGTGTGTGATTGCTGAAAAAACAGGAGTTAAATCGATGTTTAACAGTACCGCTAATCGGTCGATATCTACCGAATCGGGAGATAAATCGCCCACAAAACCATAGTCGATTAATTGTTCGTTGAGGGTTACAGGAAGTCTTTTACTGGCTTGTATAATGTTGCCATCCGCTCCTGTTAAACCAATGGCGTTGTGATTGATGGCTTGCAATTGCGCAACAATATTTTTGTTGATTAGCCCTGCATAAACCATGCAGACTAAATTGAGTGTTTTTTTGTCGGTTACCCTTCTGCCTTCAATCATGTTTGGTTTTATGCCCAAACTTTCGCCAATTTCACTGGCAACTTTTCCGCCACCATGCACCAAAATTTTCAGCCCCGATAATTCATGGAATTTTTTTAAAAAACTACTTAGGTTTTCGGGATGGTCAATCACGTTTCCGCCTATTTTAACGATGGTTAGTTTTTTCATAATCAATTATTTTGACAACATGTTTTTTAAAATCACTTGCGCCGACCACAAACGATTGGATGCTTGTTCGATAACTAGCGAGTTTGGACCATCTAATATTTCAGATGAAAGCTCTAAATCTCTACGAACAGGTAAACAGTGCATGATTTTAGCATTGTTCGTTAGTTTTAGTTTTTCGTTGTCCATCATCCAACCTTCGGCATAAGGCAATATTTTTCCGTAATCAGAAAAGCTACTCCAATTTTTCACGTACACATAATCGGCATTTTTTATGGAATTTTCTAAATCATATTCAATTTTTGCACCAGCAGTAAAATCTTCACAAAGTTCGTAGCCTTTAGGTTGTACAATTGTGAAATCCAATAGATTTTCGGATTGTGCTTTGCACATCCATTCGGCAAAAGAATTGGGAACGGCTTGCGGCAACGGTTTGATGTGTGGCGCCCAAGCCAAAACTACTTTGGGTTTTTGCTTGCTTTTCCAAGTATCCATGATGGTAATTAAATCTGCAAAACTTTGTAAGGGATGACGCGTTGCACTTTCTAAACTCACCACCGGAACGCCACAATATTTGATGAATTTATTGAAAAAATCTTCGTTGTAATCTTCCGTTCTATCGGCCAATTTAGGAAAAGAACGCAATCCCAAAATGTCGCAGTATTGCCCCATCACGGCGGCGGCTTCTCTGATGTGTTCTACCGTTGAGCCATTCATCACCACGCCATCTTGCGTTTCTAATGCCCAACCTTCTTTGTCGAGATTCATCACCATTACGTTCATACCTAAATTTAAAGCAGCTTTTTGAGTGCTTAATCTGGTACGCAAACTAGGATTCATAAACACCAAACCCAAAGTTTTGTTTTTTCCCAAATCTTGAAAACCATAAGGATTTGATTTAAGGGACAGCGCATCGGCTACAAATTGTTGAACGTTCGGAACGTCGTTGATTGAAAAAAACTGATTCATTTATTGTATTAATTTGCTAAAAGCAGTTAAAAATTCATCCGCTTGGTTTTTGGTAAGATTTAAAGCTGGTAACAAGCGAATTACGTTTGGTTTGGCTTCTCCTGTAAAAATGTGTTGTTTGAAAAGTAATTCCTTTTTTACGTGAGCAAGTTCATTGGGTAGGTCGATGCCAATCATCAAACCACGACCTCTTACTTCGTTTACTTGTTTAAACTTTTTTAATTCTGAAATTAAATAATTTCCAACTTCTTGTGCGTTTTCAATTAAATTATCTTGCTCGATAATTTCTAAAACAGCCAAAGCAGCAGCGCAAGCCAAATGATTACCGCCAAATGTGGTGCCTAATTCTCCATGCCAAGGTTTAAATTTTGGAGAAATGGAAATACCTGCCACAGGAAAACCATTGCCCATTCCTTTCGCCATGCTGTAAATATCGGCGTTTACGCCAGCATAATCGTGAGCATAAAATTGTCCTGTTCTTCCGTATCCACATTGTACACTGTCGGCTATGTAAACCGCATTGTGCGCATCACAAAGTGAACGGATTTTTTGTAGAAATTCTTTTGAGGCTTCAATAATTCCGCCCACACCTTGAATACCTTCAATAATTACCGAAGAAATCTCATTTCCTTGTGCTTCAAATACTTTTTCTAGTGCTTCAACATCGTTG
>JAIEMU010000177.1 GCA_019751895.1 Sphingobacteriaceae bacterium
TAAAACAACAGCTCTAGGTTCATTAAATTCAGCTGTTGTAGCATCCCCATCTGCTGAGCCAGCATTACCATTACCCACAAAAGTACTTACAAAACCTCTTAATTGAGGAGGTATGGCACCACCTGTATTGATAATATCAATGGGTGTGATGGCAAAGTTAGCCCCGAATACATAATTTTTGGGTGTAACTGAAATGTTTGGCACTTCGCCAATGGCGATGCTCAGCACTGTGCTTGCTGTTTGACCATCACTATTGGTGATGGTAACAGTATAACTGGTAGCATTGTTTACTACGCTTGGTGTTCCACTGATTACTCCTGTGTTCCCATCTATAGAAAGACCATTTGGCAATAAAGGTGTAATGCCATAAGTTGCTCCTACCGCATTGCTCACTATAGGATTCAATGCAGCCATAGCTACATCTTTAGCTATATTTAGCTTCTTTACACTATATTGTATGGTTGGTAAAAGTGCTGGTGCATACACCCATACTGCTCCTTTATTACTATCATCTACAAAACCACCCACCATCGCTGTAGTACCATCAGCACTAATAGATACTGAAATTCCCTGTGCTGCATTGCCTACTGCACCAGTACCCACTAGTTTAGCGCCTTGTTGTGCCCAATCAGTGCCTGTTCTCACCCATATCCATGCCGCTCCTTTATTAGTAGCATCTCCACTACCTCCCACCATGGCTGTATTGCCATCGGCACTTAGAAATACTGAACGCCCCTGCCCTGCATTGCCTACTGCATCGTTAGCCACTAGTTTAGAACCTTGTTGTGTCCAATTAGTGCCTGTGCGTACATACACCCATGCTGCCCCTTTATTACTATTATCGATTGAACCACCTACTATCGCTGTATTGCCATCGGCACTTAGGGATACTGAGGTACCTTGTCTTGAAGTAACTGCTATATTATCACCTACTAATTTACCTTGTTGTGCCCAATTAGTGCCTGTTCTCACCCATATCCATGCGGCTCCTTTATTAGTATCATCTGTTTCTCCACCCACTATCGCTGTATTGCCATCGGCACTCAAGGCAACTGCCCCACCTTGATTTGCAGCACCTGTTGCTCCACCTACTAGTTTGTTGCCTTGTTGTGTCCAATTAGTACCTGTTCGCACCCATATCCATGCTGCTCCTTTATTACTAGCATCTCGATTACCGCCCACTATCGCTGTATTGCCATCGGCACTAATAGATACTGAACGCCCCTGTCCTGCATTGCCGAATGCATCATTACCCACTAGTTTAAGACCTTGTTGTGCCCAAGTACCAGCTGTGCGTACCCATATCCATGCTGCTCCTTTAGTACCATCATCTCCAAAACCACCCACTATCGCTGTATTGCCATCTGCACTAATAGATACTGAGAAACCTTGTTGAGCATTAACTGTAGCATCGCTACCCACTAGTTTGTCTTGTTGTGTCCAAGTGCTGCCTGTGCGTACATATATCCACGCCGCTCCTTTATTGCTATCATCTGCCGTACCACCCACTATGGCTGTAGTACCATCGGCACTTAAGGCAACTGCCCTACCTTGAGTTGCATTGCCTACTGCATTATTACCCACTAGTTTATTGCCTTGTTGGGTATTAGGCACTTTACTGCTTACTACCGTAAAGCTATCCGATACGTTTGCGGTGCCTCCCGAGGTGCTTATGCTCAATGCGCCTGAGGTTGCCCCTGGCATTACCATAGCTACTACTTGTGTAGCGCTACTAGAGATAACAATAGCCGATTGACCACCTATGTTTACCGCAGTAGGATTGCTCAAGTCCGTTCCTATAAAAGTAACCAAAGTACCTACTGACCCACTGGCTGGAGAAAAAGAGGTGATGGTTTGTGCTTTGGCATTTAGCATAACAACAGCTAAACTAATAATGGCAAATAGTTTTTTCATGTTTATCTGAAAATTGTTTTGTGATTAAAATTCGGTCGCTAAGATATTCATAAAAAGCATGGCTTATATGTATTTTTTTGTCAAATTGTAAAAAAACAGTGAAAAAGCATGACAAAGTACAATAATCAATTGGGGATTGATTATGAACCCGTTTTTAACTATGTAAAATTAAATATTAATCTATTTCGAAGTTTCCGCCCTTGTTGGTGTTGTCACCAACAAGTCTGTTTGATTTAAAACTTATCTCTTTCTATATATCTCTACCCGATTAGACTCTTCGTATCCTCAGGGTGACAAAACGGGATAATCTGTTTTTATCTGCGCCATCAGCGTGCTACCTTTATCAGTATAAAAAGAAAGAAACCTGTTTGTATCCGTTTTTTCCGTTCAATCCGTGTGCTATCTTCGTGAAAACAAACAAGCGATTAGACCCTTCGTATCCTCAGGGTGACAAAATGGGATAAACAATCTGAGTTTATCAGCAAAATCAGCGTGCTACTTTATCAGCGTGAAAAAGAAAAAAATCCGTGAGAACTCGTTTCATCCGTTCAATCAGCGTTCCATCTGGGAGTAGTCATTAAATTGTGTAAACTCTTTTTAGAAATATATTAAGCCTAAGGGCGGAGACAAGCCCCGCCCGTACAAGTTTAATACTCGTTGTTGAGTGCAAAGATTGGTTTTTTATACATCCATTGTCCGCTGGTAAAATCTGGGAAGTCAACGATTTGATTTCCTAATTCAATTGAGTTTTCGCTTAGTGGCGTAATGGCACTCCAAGTGGCGGCATCATACACATCCAAAGGTGTAGGCGTTTTTCGTTTGATGGATTCTACAAAAGCGTGAATGACAAAAAAATCCATTCCGCCATGTCCTGCACCTGCGGTTTCTTTGCTCCAACGTTCCCAAAGAGGGTGGTCGTATTTCTCGAACCAATCTTTAGCTGCATCCCATTGGTGTGGTTTTGTTTTTCCTTCAATGTGCACACCTCTATTCACGTCCATCCAAATACCTTCGGTACCTTGTACCCTAAAACCTAAAGAATAAGGACGAGGCAAGTTGGTATCGTGTTGCAACAAAATGGTTTCGCCGTTTGCGCAGTTGATGGAAGTGGTGACTACATCGCCTAGCTTAAAATTTAGTTTTGCATTGGGGTGATTTTCACCGCCACCTTTTACGATATGGTTGTGCAAGCCTCTTGCTTTGGAAGAGAAAGAAGAAAGCGAGACAAAACGGTTTCCTCTATTGATGTTGATGTATTGAGCAATGGGCCCGATGCCATGCGTTGGATACAAATCTCCATTTCGACGAAGAGAATGTTCGGTTCGCCATTTGGCTTCTGAATATCCTTTTTCGCCAAATTCAACCCCATGTCCATACAAATGTGCTCCATCGTTGAATTTCACTTCTCTCAAATCGTGTTGATAGCCCCCTTGCAGATGCACTAATTCACCAAAAAGACCTTGTCTTACCATATTTAATGCTGCCATTACATCTCTGCGGTAGCAAACATTTTCGAGCATCATTACATTTGCTTTGTGTTTTTCGGCAGTTTTTACTACATCCCAATGGTCCTCAAGGGTAATCCCTAGGATAACCTCCGTGGCTACATATTTCAATCCTGATTCGATGGATGTAATAATCATTTCTTTGTGCCATTCCCAAGGAGTAGAAATAATGACCCCATCCAAGCCTCCTTTTATTTCTAGCATCTTTTTCCAAGCATAGTTATCTCCTGTGAATATTTGAGGTGATTTTTTACCACTTTTCAATATCATCTGTTTAGCTTCCGATAAAGTTTTTTCATCTACATCACAAATAGCTACCAGTTCTACATCTTCTCTTTTCAATATTAAATCTAAGTGATTGAGTCCTCTAGCGCCTACGCCAATTAGTGCTATTTTTACGCTATCTTTTTTCGATTGAGCAAACAAATCGGTAGCAGGCAATGCGGCCATCGAGGCAGCATACATAGTTGAGTTTTTTAAGAAATTTCTTCTATCCATTTGGTGTTTAATTTTAGTTGGCTAAAAATATTGTTTTTTAGGTTAAAACAAAAAGCTATTGCTTAAAAATAACACTGCTTTGTGGTGGAACACTGATTAAGATGGAACACTGATAAAACGGATAGAACAGGTTTACACTGATTGTTGTTTTGATAAGTTTCACGCTGATGCCGCTGAGATACGCAGATAAGATGGAACACTGATAAAACGGATAGAACGGGTATCCATAAACCGCATTAGTTTAATGAATGAAAACTATATAATTCTGCATAAATTAAGATAGTTCATAAAAAGCAAGACCTTGTTCTTCGGCTTTATACCTTTTAATCGTTATTGTTCAGTTTCATACTATCAAGCATTTTTATAACTTTGCTATGTTTTAAAATATTATGCAAGAAAAAATATTAGTATTGGGCTCTAATGGCCAAATAGGTACAGAGCTTACCTCAGCTTTGCGAAGTGTGTATGGAAACGACAATGTAGTAGCCTGCGACATACGCCGACCTGATTATGAAGTAAAAAACGCAGGTCCTTTTGAATTTGTGAATGTATTGGAAAAAGAGGTGATCAATGCCGTGTTTCACAAATACAAACCCACACAGGTTTATTTATTAGCTGCCTTACTTTCAGCCACAGGCGAACAAAATCCTAAATTGGCATGGGACTTGAACATGAATGGATTGCTGAATGTATTAGATTTGGCAATCATCTATAAAACTAAAAAAGTTTATTGGCCAAGTTCAATTGCTGTTTTTGGTCCAAACTCACCCAAACATAACACACCACAAAACTGCGTTATGGATCCAAATACCGTTTATGGCATTAGCAAGTTGGCTGGCGAGCGTTGGTGTGAATATTACCATCAAAAATTTGGTTTAGATGTGCGTAGCATTCGTTACCCTGGTTTAATCAGTTGGAAAGCTGCCCCAGGCGGAGGAACTACCGATTATGCGATTCATATTTTTCACGATGCCCTAAAAAAAGGAACCTATTCTTCTTTCTTATCTGCCGAAACCGAATTGCCTATGCTTTATATGGACGATGCCATAAGAGGCACTTTGCAATTGATGGATGCACCTGCCAATACGATTTCCGTTCGCTCCTCTTACAATTTTTCAGGATTGAGTTTTACACCTGAAATATTAGGCGCAGAAATCAAAAAACACATTCCTGATTTCAGTTTATCTTATACCGAAAACGATTCTCGACAATTGATTGCCAACAGTTGGCCAAGTTCGATAGACGACAGTGTGGCAAGAAATGATTGGAATTGGAAACCGGAATTTGATTTATCAAAAACCACTTCAGAAATGCTTAAAAATTTATCAAAATAAAAAAAAACACAATGGGAAGAGCTTTTGAATTTAGAAAAGATAGAAAATTTAAACGTTGGGCAAAAATGGCTGTCCAATTTACCCGTATAGGTAAAGAGATCGTGATGGCGGTAAAAGATGGCGGCGGAAATCCAGACACCAACTCCCGTTTGCGCACAGCGATGCAAAATGCCAAAGCCGTAAACATGCCAAAAGACCGAGTGGAAGCGGCTATTAAAAGAGCATCAAACAAAGACGAAAGTGGATACGAGGAGTTTGTATATGAAGGATATGCACAACATGGCGTGGCCATCTTAATTGAAACCGCTACCGACAACACCAACCGTACCGTTGCTAATATTCGCAGTTATTTTAGTAAAACTGGTGGTTCATTGGGTAAAACAGGCTCTTTAGATTTTATTTTCAACCGCAAATCTATCTTTAGGTTTTTGGCTGGAGAAAGAGATTTAGAAGAACTGGAGTTTGAATTGATAGACTTTGGCTTAGAAGAACTATATTTAGAGGCCGATGAAGAAGGCAATGAAATTGCTGTGGTGCAAACTACTTTTGAGGATTTTGGCATCATGCAAAAAAAATTAGAAGAGTTGCAAATTGAACTAAAAAGTGCAAAGCTAGAGCGAGTTGCACTTTCTTCAACTACCGTAACAGAAGAACAAGCCGCCGATGTAATGAAATTACTAGACAAATTAGAAGACGACGACGATGTGCAGGCGGTTTACAACAACATGACTGAATAATCTTAAACCCTATCATTAAACATGAAAAAAATCTTTATCCTTGCTATCAGTAGCTTTATTGGCTTCAATAGCTTTGCACAGCAAAATGTAGAATCGATACCCAATTTACCAAAATTGTCTATCATTCCTGAACCTGTTTCTTTGTATCAGAGTGCTGGTTTTTTTGAACTTCCAAAAGAAATAACCATTCAAAGCAACCAAAACGAAGACTTTAAACAAAGTTTATTGTTTTTAAAACAAAAACTTTCTACAGCTACGGGTTATCCAGTAAAAGTGCTTAGCGAAGCAAACGCATTGGCCGCTATAAAATTAGTGCTCCATGCAAAAACAGATAGTTTGATAGGCAAAGAAGGTTATCAACTGTCGGTAAACCCAAAAGAAATAGTAATAAAAGCAAACACCAACAAGGGTTTGTTTTATGGAATGCAAACTTTATTGCAACTTTTGCCTAAAGAAATTGAAAGCAAGGAATTGGTTAAAAACATAAGTTGGAAAGTTCCTTCGGTCGAAATTACCGATTATCCACGTGTGGGATGGAGAGGTTTGATGTTTGATGTTTCCCGTCACTTTTTCACCAAAAATGATGTAAAACAATACATAGATGCGATGGTTCGCTACAAATACAATGTTTTACATCTACACCTTACCGACGATGAAGGCTGGAGATTGGAAATAAAAGGATTGCCAAAACTTACCGAAGTAGGCGCTTGGAGCGTAAAAAAAACGGGAACATTTGGTTTCTTCACCCCTCCTACCGAAACCGAGCCACGCACTTATGGCGGTTTCTACACCCACGAAGACATTACCGAATTGGTAAACTATGCCAAAGAACGCTTTGTAGATATTTTACCTGAAATAGATGTTCCTGGACATAGTTTGGCTGCCATAGCCGCTTACCCAGAATTGAGCTGCACCAAAGGCGCCGAAAAATACAAAGTTCGCTCAGGTGAGCAAATTATGGACTGGAGCAGAGGAGCGCCGCCAATTGCTTTTTACGACAATAATTTATGCCCTGCCAACGAAAAAGTATATGCGTTTTTAGATACCGTATTTACACAAGTAGCGCAACTATTTCCTTTTGAATACATCCACGTAGGTGGCGATGAGGCAGCGTTGAATTTTTGGGAGAAAAACCCTGCCATTGCCGAAATGATGAAACGTGAAAAAATGAAAAACATACACGGTGTGCAAGGATATTTTGAACGTAGAGTAGAAAAAATCATCAATTCTAAAGGCAAAAAATTTATGGGATGGGATGAGATTTTAGAAGGTGGCGTAGAACCAACCGCTTCAGTGATGAGTTGGAGAGATCAAAAGTATGGCATTGAGGCTTCAAACAAAAAACACGAAGTGGTGATGAGCCCTACTGCCTTTGCTTATTTGGATTATATGCAAGCCGACGCCATTACAGAGCCAAAAGTGTATGCAACCTTGAGATTGAACAAAACCTATGAATTTGACCCAATTCCTGCGGGTGCAAATCCTGAATACATCAAAGGTGGACAAGCGAATTTATGGACAGAACAGGTTTACAACATCCGTCAGGCGGAATACATGACCTGGCCACGTGGTTTTGCCATTGCCGAATCGGTATGGAGTCCAAAAGAGAAAAAAAACTGGAAGGGTTTTGTAGAAAAAGTAGAAAATCATTTCGACAGATTAAAACTTGCTGAAACCAAATATGCGCCAAGTATGTATGACCCAATTTTCACACCTCGCAGATTGGCAGACAAACAATTATTGATAGAATTGACTACAGAAATTGATGGATTAGATATGTATTACAC
>JAIEMU010000018.1 GCA_019751895.1 Sphingobacteriaceae bacterium
GACTTATCTAAATTACCATCGTATTTACGTCAATTTGATCCATCCATTGTAATTTTGCCAGCGCTTGGTCTTAATAAAAATTACGATCTTAGCGTAGATCTTCAAAACACTGATTTGTCAACTATTCAAGACGTGGTTTCAAATAAAACAGGTGGACGCGCTCGGCTAGTATTCGATTCACAATATAACAGCTTACGAATTATCTATGACAATAAAATAGACGTGGCATCAAATACACTTGAGCAAAGTAAAATTTGGCAAAGTGGCGGTACACCAAAACCTGTTTTAGGACGTGATGGATTAGTAATGCTACCATTTGGACAATATGAGCCAAAAGTAACTTGTCAACCATTAATGTTGTGTGACATTCAACTTCAAGCAGGCGAAATTATCAATAATGTTTTACTCGGAGATACTGCGAATTGGACTGATAGTGGAGACGGTGGCGATGCAAAATTGCCAATAGCATATTCAGGTAGTGATGTAGCACGCATACCGCATGTAATCTTAACACCAAGAACATCAGGGATCGTCACTAATTTGGTAATTACAACCACGAAAAGAACCTATTATATGAAGCTATACAGTTCAAATAGTTCTCATGTTAGTAGGACTGGATTCTATTACCCTGGTGAAATAATGCAAACTGTTACAGATCAACAAAAGCAAGCGGAAGTTAAAAATAATCAAATACTATCTACTGATGTAGATCCTAATAAATTATATTTTAAATACAGTATTAGCGGTGATAAGCATGCTCCATTTTACCCGTCACAAGTATTTGACGATGGTACTCGAACATATATTCAGTTAGAACCAACAATGGACGCTAAATCATTGCCTGCCTTATATGCAATTGGTGAAGATGGTGATACTCAAGAATTAATTAACATTGCATATAAAGCACCGTATTTTGTAGTACCAACAATTTTCAAACAAGCGATTTTAACTCGCGGACAAGATGAAAATCAGGTGACTGTAAATATCACCCGAGGTGAGAATAACTCAGGCTTTTTTAGTCGTCTTTTTGGTAGCCAATGATGTCACAATTTAATGTATTCCACAAGCTAAAAGACATTAAAGGGCGTCGCGTTACTATTTTGGTGGTTGTGATTGTCTCAGTGTTAGTCGGGTTATTAGTGTATGGATTTGCCACAACTAATGATAAGTCTAATGCGGATGGTGGTTTAACAGGCAATAATCAAAAATCCAAAATTGACCGTTCAGGTGATGATCTTGAAGCAACCGCGCTTCGCTGGTCGAAACAAAAAGCTAATAATAATGGTGTTCAGAATAATGAGTCGGATAATAGCGATAGTTCTGCTCCTATAGCACAACCAAAAGCTATAGGAACTCCCTTATCCGTTCCACCAATTGACCAAGATGTAACTGAATTTAATAAACAAGTAAATCAGCTACAGCAAGAGGAGAAACTCAAAAAACTACGCCGTCAGTATACTGCTTATAATGCACACACATTAGTTTATACCCGCGATGGTAGCAATACTGCGAGCAATAACTCTGGCTCCGCAGCTGCTGAATCAGGTGCTAATTTAAAACCAGGCCAAATTCAAAATGACGCCAATACATCAAGTGATGATTCTGGTGACGGAGTTAAAACATATACACCTAAATATAAGTTAGGCAATAACTATTCACTCATTGCAACAACAATTATTCCGTCAATTTTATTTTCTGAACTAGTCTCAGACAATAGTGGTCCAGTATCTGCGATGGTATCAGATAATATTTATGATACTCAGACGGCTCATCAATTATTAATTCCCCAAGGCAGTATGCTAATTGGTTTTTATGATGGAGATGTAGCATACGGCAGTAATCGTATTGGAGTTGCATTTAGACAGTTATGTTTTCCAAATGCTACATGCATTGACTTGGCTCAAGAACCAGCAACTGACGTAAAAGGAAGTATTGGGCTACATGACATGGTTGATAACCACTACTGGGCATTATTTGGTATGAATTTTATTGGCTCCGTAATATCCTCTGGTGCTAGCTATGCTCAGGCACAAGCTGCAAACAGCGGTGGCGCAATATCATCAACTGGAGATGTTGCCCAAAACATGGGACAAACGACAAATCAAGTATTACAGAGAAAGATCAAAACGTCGCCAACAATTACAATCCGTCAAGGTTCAGTTATTAGAGTAATGTTAACAAATAATATGGTTTTAAAACCATATACTAAATAGAGGTAAATGCAAATGGGTATCGGTCAAAATCTTCTTAAATCATTATTTCGCACTCCTACGGCAAATAACGGAGATACATTGGTAATTAGTACAGTAGAGAAAGATGATGACATTGTGGTTGAAAGTGTCTCATCTGTAACTGTAGACACTGCAACTCAGCATACTACCCAAGAATTACCTAATGAAGTACCACAAGACAATTTTTTCTCTAAACAAATTGACAATGCTTCACCACCACCAGAGTCAAAAATTATAGCAGCAATTGACCAGTCACTTGAACTTGCTGGTAATAGTGATGAGGAACTTACACAGCTACTCAGAGGTATTGCAGTTGAAATATACCAAGATCAATCACGTCGTGACCTATTAGCTAAAGCAATTGCAATAAGACTTAGGAGGCATTTAGGTATTAAGGCAGAATCACAACAAACAGATGTGAATGACTTAGCGGCGCAATTTTTTAAGAGCTTAAAGCAAATAGTAAAAAATTTACCAGGAGAGCAAAATGACTAAAGTTAGAAGACAATTACCGTCACTAGACAGGGAAAAAGTAGAATTTCTTGTTGAAGATGCGGCACCTGAGCAAATTTCATTACCAATGCAAGAACTTGCTTTTATGATAACCAATACTATATACAGCAGCCCTCAGCTACTTGAGGCACTAAATACACTGGTTGTAAATTGGATTCTACAAAGTATCCCTAAAAAACAAATTACTAATTTGTTAGCTGATAGCAACAATAGTGAAGAGTGTGTCAGATTATTTATTAATTCTCTAGAGGCCGTTGTTAGTTCTTTAGCACAAACACAAGGAGTAAATAATGGGTGAAGGTGATGATATTCGTCATTTTCTGGATACGGATCTTAAAGAGTATCTAACTTTATTAGATCAGCCAGGAGTCTTTGAGGTGCAGATAGTTCCTTACGAACGAGTAGATGGTAGCTATGAGGGACACGTCTGGTATGACACCAATCAAGGACCAAAACAACTCATGTCTGAAGAGAGTAAACCGCTAATTAACTACCCTGCTCCACATGTTGGACAATTAGTTTTAGCCAAAGTGTGGCAAGATCAGATTATCAATTATGAAGTACTACCTAAAGATGATAATTTCTATATGGCACTAAAACGGGTAGTTTGTTACACACTTAAACAATCAGATGAGGAAGTATCCTATTTAGAGCAGGAGGATACATTTAAACTTAATGAGTTTGCTAGTTATTTACAAAAGAAATATTATTGGCATAAAGAGCCAATTTCTGAGAATAATATCACTGAAATTATAGAAAACATTAATAAAATATATTTGCCGCGCGTTGATGTTACATTCAGATTAGCAATACTAGAGGTTAAAAGTGCAGAACAATTGCCTATACCACAATTTACGAAATTCAAAATTTTTCATAAAATTGATAAACTATCTTGTGAGCAAATTATTGGCAATATCGCTTCAGCCTCAGATCAAAAAGCCCATAAGTATGACCCAATAGTTGAAGCAGAAGTACCTTTTTATAAACATCGTTTTACTGGTGTATTACAACCAATCGCTAAATTTCCATTTTTTGTGATTCGTAAACATACTTCGATTGTTAAAAACATTGAAGAGTTTGTTTTCTGTGATGACCCTGTCATGCCAGAAAAAGCAATGCATATCATTCAACGTTGGGTAAAAGAAAATCGTAGTTTTTTAATTGCTGGAGCGATGGCGAGTGGTAAAACCACCCTACTCAACTCCTGCTTAAAATTAACGAATCGTTATAATCCAACCAATCGAATCGGGATTATTGAAGATACTCCAGAGGTAATTTGTAGTTCAGGCAATTATTATGCTATCAATTGTGCAAGCGGTATTGTCAATAACTCTAAATTGCTTCGTACTTCATTCCGTTTAACGCCTAAACAAATTGTAGTTGGCGAGATACGCGGTGCTGAAGCATTTGAGTTTTTAGAAGCCGCCAGTGGTGGATGTGAATGTTGTCTGGGAACTATCCACGCAAGTGGCTCATTACAAGCCATTAATCGTTTTGAGTCATGCCTTAAGATGAATCCACTAATTGATAAAATTAATAAATCTCAAATCGCAATGGCGCTAAATGGAATTATATCTATTCAACGCATTTCTATTCGAACAGAAGTTAATGGCGTTTGGCAGGTTACAACGAAACGTAGGATCACATCAATTATGCGTATTAAAGGCTATGATCCAAGGTTTGATTACTATGAACATGAGTTCTTATATCGAGACCCTGAGTTATTTGATTTTACGTCAGATGGTGGACGTGTGGATACTGCTAGTGACTTTGAACAATATCAAGAACAACAACCAGTTGCAGCAGCCAAAGCACAAACAGACACAAATGTGGATTTAAATAATCAAGATGATTTTAATAATATAGCAGGAGCAGGAGAGAGCAATGACAAAGATGTATAAAATATTAATGTTGGTTTTACCATTAACGTACTGTGCATCAACATACGCATGGGTTAATAGTGGTGGTTATGTAGGTGCAGAATTAGGCGTTGCCAATCAAATTACAAGTTTTAATAGTGGCACATTTGGTGTTAATTCAGGTGACGCAAACTTAGATGCCTCGCGAAGTGGTTTTTTAGCTCGAGCAAATCTTGGTTATCAATTTAATAGTTATAGCGCACTAGAGTTGGGGAACCAATATGCTTGGGGGGGTAACTATCAATATCCTGGCAACTCACAAAATGGATCGGCACAAATAGGTAGTAACACAGTAGATTTTAGTTATTTGCTAAGTTTGCCAATTACACAAAGCAATTTTAGTGTATTTGCTCGGTTTGGGCTTGCATATCAATGGGTAAATTCGACTGGATATAATGCTTCTGGCATGGATGGAGGAGCTTTTACCGATGTTATTGGTTCAGGCATTAAGTATCGAATTGGTAAATATATGTCGATTCGTGCTGAATGGATCGCTGACGGATTATGGCAACCTGTTGGATTATCTGCCAATAATCAACAAGCAGGTAATCTTAGTTCGCAAAATTTTTTAATTGGCATTAATTACTATTATTAGGAACAACAATGGATAACGCAACAGGAAAAATAATACGGAGGGTCATGATTATCAATATAGTTTCAACATTATTAATAATGCTGATATATGTGATTATTTGTGACTTAAATTTTAATGTTGCAATGTCACAAAGATTCAAGAATGAATTATTATTTGCATCAAGTGCTCTTATTATGAATATTGTAGCAATAGCAATATCGCAGATGTTGCTTAAACATTTAAACTCACAAATTATTTTCTTACAACATTTTAAATCAGCTAAAGGAGATGACAATGGCTATCACAAAATCTAAAAACAAGAAAAAACAAATGAAATCGTTTGAGGTTGCATTGGATGAGATACTCAATGATGACAAGCAGACAGAAATGCTAGTTGAGTATCTAATCGAAGTAAATCAACGCGAAGCCAATCTGAAAACTACGCAGCGCGAACTGAAAGAAACGTTTGAAGCAATTAAAAATACGTTTAATGTTTCAAAGGTGGATGTTAAGAAAATCATTGAATATGCTAAAGCATTATTCTCTGATGAAAATATGGATGCAACAGATAAGCATAAGATTGAACTAATGCGTAAATTAAGCGAGCGAATTGTTGAGCTTGCTGATTCAAATAAAGCATTGGAGCGTATTTTAACTAACGCATAACTAAGTATGACTTTGAAAGAATACAAATGAACTTTAAATTATTGATTATTTTGTCATTAAGCGCTGGACTAGCTTTTGCAAGTACACCAATTAACTCAGGCGCAAGCTTCGATATTGGCTTTAGCCCAGATCAAGGAAGTTTGCCCTTGGTACTTAAAGGAATTAATTCCGCGCATAAATCAATTCATGTTGCAGCTTACAGTTTCACTAGTAAGCCAATAGCAGAAGCTCTTCTGGCAGCAAGTAAACGTGGCGTTGACGTTAAAGTGGTTGCCGATGAGAAAAGCAATTCAGGCAAATATAGTGCGACTACTTACTTAGCGAATAATAAAGTACCTGTTAAGTTAGATGGGAATTATCCAATTTTCCATCATAAATTTATGGTAATTGACGGCGTTAATCTGGAGACTGGCTCATTTAATTATTCCGCGGCTGCGGCAACTAAAAATGCAGAAAACGTCCTCATACTGTGGAACGTTCCGACTATTGCTGCGACTTATGACAAAGAATGGACAAGTCTGTGGAATGAAGCGCAGCTACTTTCCGCTAGTTATTAAACGAACTAAAGGACTAAATATTAATAAATTTTAAGGAATATAAAATAACAAGGTAGGATTGCTATGGTAAGAAAATTTGACGGCTTGATTTTTATTAAAAAATTCAATAGCATATTACTTTATGTTGCAATGATTGTATTTGCTTGTGTGTTGATATACAACATAGTAAATTGGGATTACATGGCATTTGCACAACCGTGTTTTGTTTTATTGAGAGTATTAGTTATCATTGTCATAAGTTGGGTTTTATCTGGTGTTATTGATTTTAACGTAATGGCCAGGGATCACCGTGATATGTACAACGATAATTACATGATAGGAAGTTAATAAATGATATTAATCATAGCAGAAAAAAACGAAGTTGCTAGAGCAACATTAGAACACAAATATACTGGCAGACGAACTGGTTATTACTGGACTTGTCTTGACGATGTTATTATATTTGCAACTAATGGTCATATGATGAGGTTGAAAGAACCACATGAATATAATCCAGCATGGAAAGCGTGGAGTAAAGAAACTATCCCATTCAATTTTGGAGACTTCTATGAAAAAGTTCCAGTAGAAAGTTCGCTGAAAGAGTTTAATATTCTAATTGAACTGATGAAAAAAACTGACTTAATTATTCACGCTGGTGATGCCGATGATGAGGGTCAAATTATCGTAGATGAAATATACAACTATGCTAATAAGCATCATGGTGTTAATGTGCCTGTTAAACGTGTATTTATTCGTGATAATGAAAAAGAAACTGTACTTCATGCATTTGCTAACATGGTTGATAACAAAACCCAAATACATCGCGGTATTGCAGCAGAAGGTAAAGCCGTTTTAGATTTATTATTTGGAACTAACATCACTCGTGCATGTTCCATCGCAGCCCAAAGCGTAGGATATGATGGCGTTATGTATGCTGGACGGGTTCAGTCACCAGTTCAAGGTTTAGTAGTTAATCGCGATAGAGAAATAGAATCGCATAAGAAAGCATTTTACTATAATCTAAATGGTACGTTTTCAATTGATAATATTGAGTTTATCGGTAAGTATAAGCCATTATCAAGCGATCCAATTGATAGTAAGAACCGTATTACGGATAAAGCATTCGTTGATAATATTGGTAGATTAATATTAAATAAACAATTTACTATTACATCACTCAAAACGACAACCAAAGAAACCCCTGCGCCACTTCCATTCAATATGGCCACAGCACTAGCTGCGATTAATCGATTGTACAAATTACCGCTACCCAAAATTGATGCTACATTACAGGATCTGCGCTTAAA
>JAIEMU010000101.1 GCA_019751895.1 Sphingobacteriaceae bacterium
GATCTCCAAAACTGCCTAAAATATATTTGATATTACTCATTGTTATATTTTTGCGTAATCTTCTTGTTTAACACTATCAAATTTTTCTAAGGACTCAATGTATTCAGCAACTTGTTCCTTATCTAAATGACCTTCTTTAATTAATCTTTTCTTTTCTTGTTCACTTGCTGATTTTACTAATAATTTAACCTCCGCAATCGCAATCGCTGGTAAGACTCTTATGAATAATAAAAACAAAGTAAAGAACACTCCAATTGACCCTACAAATATTCCAACATCTACCCAACTTGGATAAAACATTGTCCAACTTGATGGTAAGTAATCACGGTGTAAAGAGGTAACGATAATTACGAAACGCTCAAACCACATTCCTATATTAACAACAATGGATAGAATCCAAGTAGCGGTAATGCTTAAACGAATTTTCTTAAACCATAATAATTGAGGTGAAATAACGTTGCAAGTCATCATCATCCAATAAGCCCACCAATAAGGCCCAAAAGCACGATTTTGAAAAGCATATAGCTCATACTCAGAACCAGAATACCAAGCCACAAAAAACTCGGTAATATATGCAACACCTACAACCGAACCTGTTAAGATGATAATTTTATTCATCGATTCGATGTGAAACATCGTGATGTAATTTTCAAGTCCTAATACTTTCCTAGCCACTAACAATAATGTTAATACCATTGCAAAACCTGAAAAAATTGCTCCTGCAACAAAATAAGGAGGGAAAATTGTAGTATGCCAACCTGGTATAACCGAAGTTGCAAAGTCCATAGATACAATAGTGTGTACTGAAAGTACTAAAGGTGTTGAAATACCTGCTAAAATCAAAGATACTGCTTCAAAACGTTGCCAAGTTTTAACATTTCCTGTCCATCCTAAAGAAAATACTTTATAAATAGTGCGTTTAAAACCTGTTGCTCTATCTCTGATTGTTGCAATATCAGGCAATAAACCTGTGTACCAAAACAACAATGAAACTGAGAAGTAAGTTGAGATGGCAAACATATCCCAAACCAAAGGAGAGTTAAAGTTTACCCAAAGTGAGCCAAATTGATTTGGTAAAGGTAAAACCCAATAAGCCAACCATGGTCTTCCCATGTGAGAAACTACATAAGTTGCAGCACAAATAACTGCAAAAATTGTCATCGCTTCTGCCGAACGGTTAATAGAATTTCTCCAATTCTGTCTAAACAACAGTAAAACTGCTGAAATCAATGTTCCTGCGTGACCAATACCTACCCACCACACGAAACCTGTAATATCCCAAGCCCATCCTACGGTTTTGTTTAATCCCCAAGCGCCTATACCAAACCAAAAGGTATAACTAACGGCTAATAGCCACAATGACGCTCCACAAAGTGCTAGTGAAAATCCTATCCACCAAGCTTTGTTTGCTTTATTTTCTACAGGAAGTAAAACATCGTTCGTAATCTTTGCATACGTAATGTCGTTTCCTGTAATTAATGGTTCTCTTAAAATTGATTCGTTATGTGCTGACATAATTTATTTTTCTTAAATACTTGCGCTTATGCGTGTACTTCTTTTGTTGTTGAATCTATGTTTCTAACTTTGGTCATATAACCAATACCTGGTTCTACATTTATTTCTTCTAATACATAATAAATGCGCTCGCTTTTCATTGCTTTTGATACTTCCGATTCTGGATCGTTTTTGTCGCCAAAAATAATCGCATTTGCAGAACAAACTTGTTGACAAGCCATTTTGATATCGCCATCTTTTAATGGTCGTTTTTCAATTTTTGCTTTCAACTTACCTGCTTGAATACGTTGGATACACATCGAACATTTTTCCATCACACCTCTAAAACGAGTAGTAACATCAGGATTTAATACCAATTGGGTGAATTCATTGTTCAAATAGTTGTCAAAACGACTATCGTTCCAATAGTTAAACCAATTAAATCTACGTACTTTGTATGGACAGTTGTTTGCGCAATAACGGGTACCTACACAACGGTTATATGCCATGTGGTTTAATCCATCAGAAGAGTGAACTGTAGCCAAAACAGGACAAACTGTTTCACAAGGAGCATGATCGCAATGTTGACAAAGCATCGGTTGGTGAACAACAGAAACATTATCTAAATTGCTCATGTGCGCAATTTCTGTTTCCTTAGTTACATCTTCTCCTGTTTTTTCATCATTAAAGCTATAATAACGGTCAATTCTTAACCAATGCATTTCTCTACGACGACGAACTTCTTCTTTTCCTACTACAGGAATATTATTCTCAACGTTACACGCTACAATACAAGCTCCACAACCTGTACACGCATTTAAGTCAATAGCCATCACCCAGTCATTCCCTGGTTTATCGTGCTTATCTGTTGACCATAAATCATATACTTTGTGCTTGTGATGATTTCCTGAACCTGCTGCTGGGTCTTTTTTGAAATCATTAAATGTAGTTTCTCTGATGATATTTCTACCCTCAAAAGAATAATGTGTTTGCGTTTGTGCTAGTTCTTCTTTGCGACCTGTTTGGCTTAACGTAACTGTAGAAGTAAATTGAACTGTACCGTTTACCATTCTGGTAAAAGGAAAAGCATTTTTACCTACATTATTTCCTACTTTACCAGCTTTTGTTCTTCCGTAACCTACTGCGATAGAAACAGTTCCTATTGCTTGTCCTGGTTGAATTAATAATGGTAAATCCACTGAATAGCCATTATCTGCTTTAACTGTAAGAACGTCAAATTCTTTGTATCCTAACTTTTCTGCAAATTTAGGTGCAATTGCAATATAATTATCCCAAGTTATTTTACTTACTGGATCAGGTAATTCTTGTAAAAAAGCATTATTAGCTGATTTACCATCTCTCATTGGGATACTTTCGAATAATTGTAATTCGATATCTTTTTTAAGTGAATTGCTTGAGCTTGCTACTGAAGAAGCAACAGTAGTTAAAGATAAATTGAAAGCATAAGCTTTTGCCACTTTTGGTGAAGCTGTTACAACACCCAATTGTAATACATTATCCCAAGTTTTACCAACAAATGGTAATATATTTTTCTCCCAATTGTTGCGAACATATTGATAGTAATCGGTAACTGATGCTCCTGACCAAATCAATAAACTTTGTTCTGCTTGACGTGAATCAAATACTAAGTTAATAGTAGGTTGAACAATTGAAAAATAACCTTCATAAATATTAGCATCACCCCACGACTCTAAATAAGTAGGTGTAGAAGCAACAACATTACATAAGTCGGCAGTTTCATCTAATCTATCAGAAAAAGAAACTTTTAAACTTACTTTTGATAAAGCTGTTTCTAATTGTTTTGCATTAACTGCATCGTAAACTGGATTGCTATTTAAGAAAAACACTGCGCCAACTTCACCTGCATTCATTTCCTTTACCAAAGAAGTAAGCTCTGCGTCGTTACCTGAATATTTTAAACATGCATTATCTAAGTCAATAGTAGAACCATAACTTGAAATGGCTACGTTAATTGCATTTACTAAAGTTTGGGTAGAAACATCGTTTGAACCACAAACTACTAAAGATTTGCCTTTGTTTTGTAATAATTCTTGCGCAACTAATTTCAATGCTTTTTCAGCATTAGAATTGTTAGATAAATTACCTCCTGAAAGATTATTTCCTGTAACTGCATTATAAAGTGCAATTAAAGCAGGTCCTTGTTCAGATAATTTAATTGTTATACGTGTATCAGCATTCGTACCCGTCAAACTCATTCCAGTTTCGAACTGAAAATGACGCGACATTTTGCCTTTTTCTAATGATTTATGATTTCTATTTGCGGTGTATTGAGCCGTAAACTCCTCTCCACTAATCCAAGTTCCTAAAAAATCAGCCCCAAAACTTACAATTAAGTCTGCTTTGTCAAAATTATATTTAGGCAATACCGCTTTACCGAAACTATTTTCATTCGCTTTTAAAATACCTGTATAAGATATAGCGTCGTATTGAATATGTTTTGTATTCGGGAAATGAGAAATAAAATCAGCAATTACAGCCTTTGTTGAAGGACTATTTACTGTAGAAGATACAATTTTAATCTTTTTACCTGAAGCCTGAACTTTATTTAATTCTGTTTTTACATAATTATCTAAGTTAGCCCAAGTAGTTTCTTCTTCGTCTAAAACTGGAGTTTTTAATTTAGAAACATCATATAAATCTAAAACTGAGGCTTGCGCTTGCGCATCTGTACCACAATTAAAAATCCCTGCATTTGGGTTTGCTTCAATTTTAATTGGACGACCTTCTCTCGTTTTCACAAGAATACTTTGTCCATTGAAAGTTGAAACATAGTAATTTGGCAAGCCAGGTACTACTTCCTCAGGTTTAATTAAATAAGGTACTGACTTTGTAACAGGCGCTGGTTGACAGGCAGCTAAAGAAACTGCACCCAAACCAAACCCTAAAGCCTTCAAGAAATCACGACGAGGGGTTACTGTATTTAAACCCGCTTCGTTCAAAACCTCCTCTATAGGTAGTGGCTCTACAAATTCGTTTTTGTTGTTTTCAACAAAATCGGGAGTATTTTTATACTCATCTAAGCCTTTCCAATATTTTTTATTGCTTTCCATTTAAGCTGTATTACTTTTATCGAACGTTTTTATATTCAAACTATTAATAGTGACACTTGCCACACTCTAAACCACCTAATAATGCTGGGGTGATTTTTTCTCCTTTTTTAATTTTTTCGTGGGCAGCAATTACTTTATCGTAAAATGCATTCCCTTTTGTAGAAACTTCAGCATTTCTATGACAATTGATACACCACTTCATCGTTAACGGTGAATACTGATACATTTCAACCATTGTATCTACTGGACCATGACAAGCGAAACAAACTGGTTCGTTTGGTTTTAATCCTTTTTCTTTACGAATCGCTTGCTCACCTACAACCACGTGTTGAGAGTGGTTAAAGTACGCTAAGTCAGGTAAATTATGTATTCTAACCCATTCAACTGGTTTTTGTTTTGCTTTGTCATAACTCTGAGTTGACTCGTCATAACCCAAAGCGTCATATATTTTTTGTATTTCAGGGGAAATCTGTCCTGCGTACAAATCTCTTGCTTGCACTTGTTTGTGACAGTTCATACAAACATTTAAGCTAGGTATGGAAGCATTTTTTGACTTAAATGCCCCAGAGTGACAATATTGACATTCAATTTTATTGATACCTGCATGTAATTCGTGCGAGAATTTTATAGGTTGTACTGGTTGATATCCCGTATGAACACCTGTTTCCCACATTCCCATCCATCCAAAAGTAACCAAAATGATAACTAAACTTAGAACCACAGAGAAAACAAATTTTTTGTTTTTAAGCATTCCTCTAAGGAGTTTCATAAAAGGAGTTTTCACTTCTTCCTCTATTTCAACACCTTGTTTTTTAAGGATAACTTTTTCTAAAAATTTAATTGCTTTATTTAAGAAAATCAATACTAAAATTGCCGCTAAAATAATAAAAACCACACCCACAATTGAGAATGTAGATACACCCTCATCAACTTTAGCGGTTTCTGCTGTTTCTTTTGGCTTAGGTTCGCCTTCTTTAATGTAAGTTAAAATGTTTTTAATGTCTGCATCCGTTAAAGTAGGGAAAGCAGTCATACTTACTTGGTTGTACTCATTAAAAATTTTAAGCGCAGCAGGGTCTCCTGCTTTAACCATTGCACTAGAATTTTTAATCCAACTAATCAACCACTTTTCGTCATGGCGCTGATCTACATCTTTCAAAGCAGGGCCAGTCATTTTACGGTCTAAAGCATGACAAGAAGAACACTTGTCTTTGAAAATTTTACGCCCTTCCACTGCATCCTGTGCATTTGCTGACGACATAAACATAATAGTCAAAACAGCGACAGCTGCCACTGGTTTAAAAATGTTTTTTAAGAGTAATGAGATATTCCTCATAATGAGTATTTTATGCTATTTTTTTAAAAAAATTAAATATTAGTTAACTTTTCAGGGTTAATATTTAGAACAAAAGTATAATTAATTAGGAAAAGTCATGACAAATAGGTGACTAAATTTGTAGTTTATATTCATTCTAAATAAGGTGAATTGTAAATTTAACTCCTGAAAAAAAACTACTGTTTTAGAACCCAAGCAAATATTAGTGGAACGACAATTGTGGCATCCGATTCAACGATAAATTTTGGTGTGTTGATATCGAGTTTTCCCCAAGTAATTTTTTCATTTGGCACTGCGCCTGAATACGAACCGTAAGAGGTAGTTGAATCTGATATTTGGCAAAAATAGCTCCAAAATGGAATGTTTTCCATTTCCATATCTTGGTACAACATGGGTAC
Source organism: Sphingobacteriaceae bacterium (assembly GCA_019751895.1). GTDB lineage: Bacteria > Bacteroidota > Bacteroidia > Sphingobacteriales > Sphingobacteriaceae > Pedobacter. Next base: position 6,321 of record JAIEMU010000101.1, read on the forward strand.
TACGCAAATTGGAAAATCTCCAGCAATACCTCCGCCAATTTGAAAAAAGCCTACTCCTTTACCTTCACTGTTTTTCGGATACCAATCGGCTAACCAAACCATGTATTCTATTCCACTTTTCATCGTTGAGGCCTGTAGTTCACCTTTAATTACGTAAGAAGCGAAAATATTACCCATTGTTGAATCTTCCCAACCTGGTACTACTATAGGTAGGTTTTTTTCTGCCGCTGCTAACATCCAAGAGTTTTTAGGATCGATTTCATAGTATTGTTCTAAATCTCCGCTATTAATCATTTGATACATAAATTCATGAGGGAAGAATCTTTTTCCTTCATTGTCGGCATCTTTCCAAACTTTGTGAATGTGTTTTTGTAATCTTCGAAATGCTTCTTCTTCTGGTATGCAGGTGTCGGTTACTCGGTTATAATGATTTTCCAACAAATCCCATTCGTCTTGTGGAGACAAATCGCGATAATTTGGCACTCGTTTATAGTGAGAATGCGCTACAAGATTCATGATATCTTCTTCAAGGTTAGCGCCTGTGCAGGTGATGATAGATACTTTATCTTGTCTTATCATTTCGGCTAAAGATATTCCCAACTCCGCAGTACTCATGGCACCTGCTAAAGTTATCATCATTTTTCCTCCTTGATCTAAGTGTGCTTCATATCCTTTGGCTGCATCAACCATTGCTGCTGCATTAAAATGGAGGTAATTGCGCTCCATAAATTTAGATATTGGTCCTCTTTCTATGCTCATATTTTATTTGTTGTCTTATTTTAAATGACAAAAATACAAATTATTCGCTTTATGTTGTAGTTTGGAAAGAAAAAAACGATGTAGGTAGATTCTACTCTCTAAGGCAATTATTAAATATCATTTTCTATATTTTAGCACCATAGATGTCATTTTTTAATATACTTTTGCCCCTTATGTCAAAATTAGTGTGAAATTTTTAATGAAAATCAATAAAAAAAAGCGTTAAACTTTTAAATTTAACGCTTTAGTAGTCCCGACGGGAATGCAATTTTAATTTTTAAATACTTAAATACCAACTATTTAACAAATATTTAATTTTATTGGTATCACAACGGTATCACATCAAAAAATCAATCTTGTTTTTCTTTTTGTCAATCGGTCATACCAGTGTTTATAATCGACAAAACGAAATTTCCATTTTTCATACAAATGTAATCATTTAAACAACGTTTAAAAATGATTAAAATAATGTCCCCGACATTTGTGTCGGGGACATACGAGTTTATTAATCGAGGTGGTCAGGTCAGGCGGTCAGGCGGTGCGGTCATACCAGTGTTGCTATTAATCGAGCTGGTCAGGTCAATCGGTGCGGTCATACCAGTGTTGCTATTAATCGAGCTGGTCAGGTCA
>JAIEMU010000165.1 GCA_019751895.1 Sphingobacteriaceae bacterium
CCAAACAACAACATTACGGTAGAAAATCCAAAGTTCTATATCTTAGATATCGAAAAATTCCCAAAAAACAAGTTGTTGATATATGATCGAGCAATGAGACCTTTAAGAACAATCAATGATTATGATAATGTAAATAATTATTGGGATGGCACAATTAATGGGGTTAGAGTTTCTAAAGGAACCTATTTTTATGTCTTAGATTTGGGAGATGGAGGACCAAAAATACGGAGCTTTATTTCTGTGTTTGGTGGCGATTAGTCATTGTTGAAAAGTAAAATTTAAAAGCCCTGTGTTTGGAAACAAACACAGGGCTTTTTGTTGGTTAAATAAATGGGTGCAAAAAAACAACTCTTTTTTAGGATGCTACAAAAAAACAACCTAAGACTATCAACAACCAAGATTTGTAAAAAAATGTTAAATAAAATGTTAAAAGTTATTTTTTTATGATTTACTTTGGGCTAGTTTTTTTTAAAATTACATAATTATGAAAAATAGATCTTATTTGTATTCCGCTCTAGTTGTAGCTTTTTTGAGTTTTGCTGCACAGGCGCAACAAGGGGTTAGGTATGAAATTCAGCCGGGTAAGCCTGTGTCTTTAGACGTTAATTATATGAAAAGGCCAAAGCCTGTGTTAACGATACCGATGTACTACGAACAAGTTAAACATGATCCTGGATTCTCTTTTTTAGGCAGATCAGTAACTGAAAGTTATACTGATGACGGGAGTAGATTTGTTTTGAATGAGGATAGTCAAACGATTACTGAAGCTTATACTAAAAAAGAGCTATTTAAAGGCAACGCCTCTATGCCTAAGATAACATCTATGGTTGTTAATCCCAAAACTAAAGAGGTATATGCTTGTAGTTCTAAGGCAATTTATAAAGTTGGTGAAAACAATGCACTTAATTTAGTCGCAGGAAATTCGAGAATTGGCTATGCTAATGGAAATGGTTCCAATGCAACTTTTACAGACATACAAAAGCCATTTTTTTATGATGATGCGATTTATATATTAGAGAGACAATCAGCAGATTTTGCTACTAATCTTGTGGAATATGTAAATATACTGATTCGAAAAGTAACGAAAAATGGACAAGTAAGTACGCTTCTTGCTGTAAAAACGAATTATACAAAAAAGAACTGGCAAGTAAAACCATCGTGGACTTCAATAGATGGTGATTTGTCCACTGCAAGAGTTGGTTTGATTACCGATTTTATTATTGATTCAGGAGGAGATGTGATTTTGTTAGAGAGTGGTATGAGTGGTATAGGAAAATGCTTAAGGGTAGCTAATTATTCAGCTTCGTTATTAGGTAGGTTGCCTGAGGGTTTAGTTTTTGATAAGAGAAATCTAGTAATAACAGGTTCAATTAAACAACCTACCGATTTACGAGAGTATCAACTTACCCTTTCTGACCCATTGTCAGGTGTAGTTCGAGGAGCTTTTCACTTCATTACGCCGATAGAGTTTAGCTACGAATCTTCAGAGCTAGTGTTTCAGCAAGGGGTTAAAATGACTTATAAACCTAAATCAAACTTTCCTGTTAATACTTTCACTTCTTTTAGCATTACGCCAAGTTTGCCATCGGGATTTAGTTTAAATAGATATTCGGGTGAAATTTCGGGTCAAGCATACACGGAAATACCTAAAGGTAAACAATATTATACAGTTACGGCAGAGAGAGTAAATGGTGGGGCAGCTAGTTTTAGATTTAATCTTTCAACGATTAATCGACCGGTCTTCATAAAGTTGCAAGAGGGGCGTGACTCTGTGATGGTCAATGGGGGTACTTACGTTGATTTAAAAGATATTTTTTATGGCAAACTTGACCTTAAGCCAAATTTTAAGGCTGCTGGTTTAGAAGGAACAGGTTTAGCAATCAACCCTGTTACGGGCCATATATCAGGAACTGCTACGATGAATTTTTCACCAAGAAAATGCACGATATACGCTTTTGTTCCTGGGGGTGAATCATCTGTTGAATTTACTTTATATTCTCCCTATATTCGTCCAGAGGTATATTATCAACCCGTTAATCTTGCAAAAACAAATGAACTAATCAAAATCACCCCGCGTGTTTTATATTTGGGTGAATATCCAACATTTGAAATTTCTCCTGCTTTACCATCTGGCTTAAGATTAAACAAAACTACAGGAGAAATTACAGGTGTAGCTATTTCGCCGGTTGTAGCTATGACCTATACGGTTACCATTAAAAACGACACCGGATTCCCTACAAATGTTAAATTCAGTTTAGCTATCTTAAAGAACAGTGTGCCGAATATTTCAACGGATAAGACCTCGTATAAATTTATTAGCAATCAGAAAATTACGGGTTTTACAATTAAAAGTAATGAAAATAAAGTTCCAGAACTGTTATATGGTTTTTCGGATTTAAATAGACAATCTCATGGTGTCGCTGTCGCTATCGATGCCGAAGGATATGTATATCAGGCAAATAGATATAATGAGATTGTTAAATATCGACTTACAAGATTTGATGACCCTATTGTACTTGTTGATGGAAAAAAACCTTCTTTTAAAGAGATTTCAGGCTTAGCAGTTGATGCCCAAGGAAATGTGTATGCGGCAGATAGTGGAAATAATTGTATTCATAAAATAACTAAAGAAGGTGGAATAAGCATCTTTGCTGGGAATGGTGATGCGGGTTTTGTAAACGGAAAAAAAGACCGTCAAGCATCTTTTAACCGCCCTAGTGGCTTAGCATTTGATGCCGAAGGAACTTTATATGTAGCAGATGCCGGAAATAATGCTATTCGTAAAATATCCAAAGATGGGAATGTAACTACCTTTTTACGAGGAGTTACAGGTGATTCCTTTAATGATCCTCAAGGAATAGCGACAGATTACAATGGGGATGTGTATCTTGCTGATACAGGAAATGGCATGGTTCGCAAAATTACCAAAGAAGGGGTTTTAATTAAGAGTTATATACTGGAATCTAGGTTTGTTTCTACTGTTGGTCCGGGTGGTAAAAGGCAGATTTCTGCAGTATTACCTCGTCCTGTAGCAATAGGCGTTAATAAGTATGGAATTGTATATGTTTTGGATAGTGCTAATGAAATAGTTAATAAAATAACCAATGATGATGTGGTTACAACCTTGGCAGGTGGCGGTTTAACAACGAGAATCGTTCATGATCCTGATGAATTTATGGGTGTAGGTGAAAAAGCTAAATTTTTCAAACCTAAAGACCTTGTTGTAAATTCAGAAGGCAATGTAATCGTAGTGCAAAGCGATCCTGATAAAAGACATAGCTATGTTAGGATAATTTATACTGAGGGGGGCTATTCTATTTCTCCTGATTTGCCAGATGGTTTGAAATTAGATGACACAGGTACAATTTCAGGTTTTGCTAAAGAACCTTTGCCAGCAAAAACCTATACCATTACAGCTTACAATGAATTTGGGAAATCAAACGATTGGCCGATAACCATTGAGGTTGTAGAAGGTCTTAAAATAAGTTATCCATTTACGGAAGTAAACATCACCAAAGATGTGGATTTGAAAGCCCTTAAGCCAAGGGTAAGCAATGCAGAGAAAGCGATTTATAGCATTAGCCCTGCTTTGCCAGCAGGCCTAGTTTTCAATAGTTCTACGGGCGAAATTACGGGAAAACCAAGCAAGTCAGTAGCCATGACCAGCTACCAAGTTACGCTAAGCAATGATTTAGGAAGCGCTACATTTTCTTTCAAGCTTTCTATCGGAAGCGCTCCGGAGATTGAATTAGGTCAAGAAAGTATTGAGTTTGAAGTTGGAAAAGCTATCGAAATCAATACGATTTGGGCTGCAGAGCAAGAAGGAGTAACGTATTCTATTTTTCCGGCTTTGCCATTAGGTTTGGTATGGAATTCAAAAACGGCAACAATTTCGGGAACCCCACAAACAATTACCCAAGCGATAAATTATAGCATTACCGCTACCAATCCGTATGGCGCATCGAAGGTTGCGATAAACTTATCAACCAGCTATCCACGTGTGGATTATTATCCAGATATGGTGGATTTAAACCTCAACGAAGAGGTAAATATAAAACCTACACTCCAAGACACAGATGGCTATACTTTTAGTACCGAATCTCCATTGCCTGAGGGTTTAACGATAAACCCAACCACAGGTGTAATTACAGGAAAGATAACGGATAAAAGGGTTTTAGATGGTAAATCTAGACTTAGAATATTGATGAAGGATAAGGTGAGGGGTTTGATGTTTGAGGAAAATATGAAACCAAATATGAAACCAAAGATATATTTTGTTCAGGATGGCGAAAAATATAATGTGGTTAAATATACTTTTTATAAGGGTACCGAAGTAAAGCATCCAGTGAAAGTAGATAATTCAGGTGGCGAGATACCCAGAATGGAATTTGGTCTTGTACAAACTCACACTACAATAGATGGCTCGGATAGAAAAAATGAAATCGTTCTACATGACGGTAATATTTTTCAATTGGAGAGAGGAAATGTTAACCGCTTCTCGATAAGGGGCAAAATTGAAAGCTTTCTACCGCTCAACAACAAATTCTTGCAAAACCCTTTTTTTTATGAGTTGCCTACGAAGGGAAACGCAAAGTATAGAATTCGAATTTTTACTGAAGAACTTGATAGTTACTTAGATGTGAATTATTATAAAGAAGAAGATGGTACGAACCATGCTACAGCAGGAAAGTGGATTTTAGATCCCGAGAAAGCTGTTCTGGGTGGTTTAAAGATTGAACCTTATGGATATAATCCTAGTGTAAGCGATAGTAACGGTAATTTTTATATTCTAGATGTTAGTGAAAAACGAATTTTAAGACATAGACCTGATAACCCCCCTGTACATTTTGAAGTTGCATATGATCGTAATTCTCCAGGAGGTGATCTTTTCGAAGCACCGTTTGATATGACTCTAGATAAAAACGGGATTCTTTATGTTAGCGATCTAGGTAAATATGGAACAAACAATCAGAAGCTAATTCATATGTTCGAAATAAAGAACCAAAATCAACAACTTACTAGAAGAGTTTATGCTTCTAGAAACGATATTCCAGGTATAGAAACTATCAAAATACCAGAAAAGGTTCAACCTGGTTATATGGCTCATAATTTTACCCAACTTTTTTATACAGATGAGCAAACACTTTCAGATATTCATATGTTGAGCGGAGGTAAAAATTATAATATAACTAGCTATTTAAAAACTAAGCTGGAGAATTATAAAGTAGGTGGACTTTTAATTTCTCCTTTAGAAGAGGGAAAATTAAAGATCATCAATGCAAATAAAAATAAGTATAGAGCACGTGTTAATATTATGGGTTATGGTATTACACCGCGATTACCAAATGGTTTGAGGTTGACTGATTACGGTGAAATTGTAGGAACTCCTACGGAGCCTATGCCTACAACGGTTTTTACAATTACGGCTTTTAATCCAGATGGAGTGTCAAATGATATTTCTCTTACTTTAACTGTGTTGGAAGAACCTGCATTTCGCTATGAAAAAAAGGTATATTATTTACCTCGCATAAATGGGCTTATTGTCCCTGTTATAAATCAAAGACTACGGGAGGGGAAAAACGTATTCTCTATTACGCCAAAAGTAGTTAATAATGATATATTTTTTCAGAGTGAAGGAGGACTCCTTGCAGGGTCAATTAGGTATTATAAAAATCAACCAGTTGAGTTTAAAACTTATACCGTTACAATGACCCATACAGGTATTTCTCAAAATGGAAAAATACCTGATCCTGTTGCTTATACTACTACAATAACATTGGGAACGGGTACCCCAGCGGAAATTGAACAATTAGAAGATAAAAAAATGATTGTGAATGAGGTAGATGAAATTCCTATTAATGTACAAGGATATCAACAGGTATTGACTCATGGTGCAACAAGAGGTTGGGGTTTTAATAATCCTCCTAACAGAGTTTTAACTCCAGGCTCACTTAGCAGTTCATTTGAAAGTGTGGCATTAGATTCTCGAGGCAACAGCTATGTTTCGGATTCTAAAAACCATGTTATTTATCAAATAGAGCCATCGGGCAACAAAACTATTTTTGCGGGTAGTTTTGGTAAACCTGGTTTTGCGGATGAGGAAGGCGAGAAAGCGAAATTTAATCGTCCAATGGGCATTGCGATAGATGCTTTGGACAACATATATGTTGCGGATAAGAATAACCATCGTATTCGTAAAATCACGTATTATAAAGATGTGAGCACTTACGCAGGAAATGGCGATTATTATTGGGTGCTAAACGGCAAGGGACAATCAGCCTCTTTCTCCAATCCAGAGGGTGTAGCTGTAGATGGTATGGGCAATGTATATGTTGCCGATACAGGCAATCATCGCATTCGAAAAATAGACCGAGATACCGTGGTAACCACCATTGCAGGTAGTGGACTTAAACAACTTAATGATGGTTGGGAGGAGAACGCCTCATTCCATTCACCTACTGGTATTGGCGTAGATGGGTATGGTAATGTGTATGTGGCGGATAGAGGAAACAAGCGTATTCGTAAAATAGACTTAGATGGAAAGGTAACGAGTTTAGCAGGAGGAGGCGCACAAACCAATACCATTGCCAAAACAGGTGCTGATGCGAAATTTGAGAACCCAATAAACATTGCGGTCAATAGGTACGGTGTAGTCTATGTGGCAGATGCCGGCCTGCACATGATTCGAGAGATACTCGAAGACGGAAGTGTGAGAGTGTTGTCGGGCAATGGAACGCAAGGCTCAACCAATGGCGATAGGGGCGAAAGCTCTACTTTTGATACGCCTTCAGGACTAGCCTTAGACCATGAGGGTAACTTGTTGGTGGCAGACACTCAGGTGGGCCACGTTCGTAGTATTTCCATTTTAGGCTATCACATTACCCCAACATTGCCAAAAGGCTTGAAACTTAATGTTGAAAAGCCATCAATAGAAGGTACACCTGTTGAGAAGATGGAGACCACCACTTATACCCTTACTGCGTATAATTTATATGGAAAATCTAATGATGCATCGGTTAGAATAAAGGTAATTGCTCGCCCTACGATAAAATACCGTATTGAGCACGCGTTTTATATGAAAAACCAACCTATTGCGCCACTTTACCCAAAGGTAACAGAGACAAAAGAAGCGATTTTTAGCATTAGTCCGGCTTTACCTGCGGGTTTAAGTCTTGATCCCCATACGGGCGTTATTTCGGGTAAACCTAGAGAGAGCACGAGAAATACACATGTCATTTCGTTGAAAAACGAAGAAGATTTAACCGCCGTTACTTATCTGTCGATATCTATCGGTGAGCCACCGCTTCTTGTTCCAGACCCGAAAATAATCAATCCCCTCAACCCATTATTCATCGTTCCACTAACAGCGCCTATTGTTTCTTGGGCAATCTTGAACAGTGGCGGAGCGGTTGCGACAGAGAAAATTGGCAAAAAGTTGGTTGTAGATTTTTTTACGGGTGTAGCGGATATTGTTAAGGGCAATATGGGCTTGGCTCAACAAACGGGTAAGGCAAACATGTACATGTTAAATACAGAAAACAATGTTATTTATCAAGTAACCCCAGAAGGAGAACTAAGTGTTTTTGCCGGTAGTGGCAAACCAGGTTTAGTGAATGCAAAAGGAGCAGCAGCTTCATTTAGCAACCCAACGGGCTTAACCT
>JAIEMU010000049.1 GCA_019751895.1 Sphingobacteriaceae bacterium
TGATTATTGCACTTTCAGCATTCAACAGCCAAGAGGCTAAAAAAATTCCAGGGGGAATAGAAAACGCACAACTAGGTGTAGGTATGTTTTTGCCGATGATTGCGATTTTGTTTAGTGTTTTAGCACTCAAAGGAATTAAAAATGACGAAAAATTGATTCAATCTGCCGATAGATTGCGTTAAAAATATATTTATTATCAGCGTTTTAAGCGGCTAGAACCCATTATTTTCGCTATTAATTTTTATTTACTTAATTATCAGTAATATACGAATGATTATTCGTACCTTTGCGGCACATTAAATAAATAAAAAATGAATAACCCATTTAAGTTATTGGGGATAAGTGATGACGTTGTTAATGCCGTAACGGCGCTTGGATTTGAAAATCCAACGCCAATTCAGGAGCAGAGTATTCCTGTGTTGTTAGAAGGCATAAACGATTTTGTTGGTTTGGCCCAAACAGGAACAGGAAAAACAGCCGCATTTGGTTTGCCGCTGTTAGAATTATTAGACTTCAAAAGCAACAAGCCACAGGCATTGATTTTATGCCCTACCCGTGAGCTTTGTATGCAAATTGCAAGCGACATCAAGAAATTTTCCAAAAACATTGCAGGAGCTAGCGTTGTAGCCGTTTACGGTGGCGCTAACATTATGCAACAACTTCGTGAAATTAGAAACGGAGTTCAAATTGTAGTAGCTACGCCAGGGCGTATGTTAGACATTATCGGTCGTAAGGCCATTGATTTTAGTAGTGTAAAATTCGTAGTATTAGACGAAGCCGATGAAATGTTGAACATGGGCTTTCAAGAAGATATCAATGAGATATTATCTACTACACCTGAGGATAAAAAAACTTGGTTGTTTTCGGCTACCATGCCTCCTGAAGTAAGACGTATTGCTAAAAAATACATGGAAAACCCTATTGAGTTGACCATGGGTACTAAAAACACGGGTAATGTAAATATCGAACACGAATATTATATGGTTCGTGCAAGAGATAAATACGCAGCTTTAAAACGTATTGTGGATTTTAATGCAGATATTTTTGGGGTTGTATTTTGTAAAACCAAAATGGACACCCAAGATGTAGCTGAGCATTTGATTAAAGATGGTTATAGCGCAGATGCTTTACACGGAGATTTATCTCAACAACAACGTGATAAAGTAATGAAACGTTTCCGTGAAAAAAACATGCAATTATTGATTGCTACAGATGTTGCCGCTCGTGGAATTGACGTGAAAGACGTAACCCACGTAATCAATTACTCTTTGCCAGATGATATCGAAAGTTATACACACAGAAGTGGTCGTACGGGTAGAGCAGGTAAAACAGGAGTTTCAATCTGTATCATCAACTCAAAAGAAACAGGTAAAATTCGTCAAATTGAACGTATCATCGGTAAAGCATTTACTAAAGCTACCTTGCCTACAGGTTTTGATGTTTGCGAAAAACAATTATTTTCTTTGGTTCATAAAGTTCATAATGTAGAAGTAAACGAAAGTCAAATCGAGCAGTACATTCCTCGTATTATGGATGAATTTGCTGATTTGTCGAAAGAAGATATCATTAAACGTTTTGCATCTTTAGAATTTAATAGATTCTTGGAATATTATAAAAACGCACCAGATTTGAATGCTTCGGCAGATGATCGTGGCGACCGTGGTGATAGGGGAGGAAGAGATAGCGCAGGAAACGGTGATTATACACGCATGTTTATTAACATCGGCTCGGTTGATGAATTGACCAGAGGTGATTTGTTATCTTTCGTATGTAATAATGGAAAAATCAGCGGTAAAAACATCGGTAAAATAGATTTAAAAGGTGTTTTCTCATTTTTTGATGTAGAAAATGAAGTAGCTGAATCTTTATTAGCTAATTTTAAAGATGTTCAGTTTAACAACCGTAGCGTTAAAATTGAAAAAAGTGGAGAAGGCGAAAGCAATCGCAGAGAAGGTGGTGGAAGAAGTCGTAGTTTTGGCGGCGGCTCAAGAGGCGGCGGCGGTTCTTACGGCGGTGGCGGTAGAAGCAACGACAGAAGAAGTGGCGGAAGCGGAAGACGTGAAGGAGGAAATAGCGGCGGTGGATTTAGAGATTTTTCAGGACGCAGCCGTGAGGATAGAAATAGTGGAGGCGGAGAAAGAAGACGTAGATCTTAGTTTCTTTGTTAAATAGAAAAATGGGTTATTCTTTGTTGAATAACCCATTTTTTTTTGTAAAAAAACTAAAAAAGTATTTTATTCTGAGTGAGCAGAATTGCTAAAAGTGAATTGATTTTTAGCATCCACATCTAAAATAATGTGTGTGTTTGTGCTTATTTTTTCTGCTAAAATTTCTTTCGATAATTCATTCAATATTCTGCGTTGTATGACTCTTTTTAGAGGTCTAGCACCAAATTGAGGATCATATCCTAATTGCGCTAACCAATTTAAAGCATTTTCAGTAGCTTCAATAGTGATGTTCATTTCAGCTAGTGTTTTCTGTAAACCTTCGAATTGTAGATCGACAATTTTCCTGATTTCAACTCTGCTTAAAGGCGTAAATAAAATAATTTCGTCAATACGATTTAAAAATTCAGGTCTTACGCTTTTTTTCAAAAGTTCAAATACTTCATTTTTGGTTTTTTCTAGCACAACGTCTCTGTTTTTCTCGTTTAATTTCTCGAAATTTTCTTGAATAAGATGAGCGCCAGTGTTTGAAGTCATGATGATGATTGTGTTTTTAAAATTCACCAATCTTCCTTTATTGTCAGTCAAACGTCCATCGTCTAAAACTTGCAGTAAAATATTAAAAACATCGGGATGGGCTTTTTCGATTTCATCCAATAAAACAACCGAATAAGGTTTTCGTCTTACGGCTTCGGTTAGTTGACCACCTTCATCATAACCCACATATCCCGGAGGAGCGCCCACCAAACGAGAAACGGCGTGACTTTCTTGGTATTCGCTCATATCTATTCGAGTCATCAAGTTTTCATCATCGAATAAAAATTCGGCTAAGGCTTTAGCCAGTTCTGTTTTACCTACACCAGTGGTGCCTAGAAAAATAAATGAGCCTAATGGTTTTCGTTTGTCTTGCAAGCCAGCTCTTGAGCGACGCACCGCATCAGCTATGGCTTCAATAGCCTCGTCTTGTCCTGCCACTCTTTTGTGCAATTCCTCTTCCAAGTTTAGGAGTTTTTGACGTTCGCTTTTTATCATTTTTGAGACAGGAATACCCGTTGCACGAGCAATTACGCCTGCAATATCTGTAGCAGTTATCTCTTCTTTAAGCATTCGTTTTTCGGGGTCGAGTTGTTCAATCTCGGCTCTTGTTTTTTCAACCTCGCTTTCTGCTTCTTTAATTTTTCCGTATCTCAATTCAGCGGCTTTCGCATAGTCGCTATTTCTTTCAGCATTTTCTGCCTCTAGCTTATAATTTTCTATTGTTTTTAGTAAATTGTTTGCTTTTTCAACCAAATCTTTTTCGCTTTGCCATTTTGCCTTCAATTCATTTTTTTGATTGCTGATTTCGGCAATATTGCTGCTTAATTCTTTTACTTTTTTTGTGTTGTTTTCACGCTTCATGGCTTCTCTTTCTATCTCCATTTGCATGATTTTTCTGCCCAATTCATCTACCAATTCGGGCACAGAGTCCATTTCCATACGCAGTTTAGAAGCCGCTTCATCTACCAAGTCGATGGCTTTGTCGGGTAAAAATCTGTCGTTGATGTAACGCTGAGAGAGTTCTACGGCAGCAATAATCGCCTCATCTTTGATGCGTACGCGATGGTGGGTTTCGTATCTTTCTTTTAAACCTCTTAAAATGGCAATAGCTGATTCCGTGTTGGGTTCGTCAATGATGATTTTTTGAAATCTTCGTTCCAAAGCTTTATCTTTTTCGATATATTTTTGGTACTCGTTTAGGGTGGTGGCACCGATGGTGTGCAATTCGCCACGAGCCAAAGCAGGTTTCAAAATGTTTGCAGCGTCCATTGCGCCTTCGCCACCACCTGCACCTACTAAAGTATGTATTTCGTCGATGAATAAAATAATTTCTCCGTCCGATTTGACAACCTCTTTGACCACTGATTTTAATCTTTCTTCAAATTCACCTTTGTATTTAGCGCCGGCAATTAGAGCGCCCATGTCTAGCGAAAAAATATGCTTAGATTTTAAATTTTCAGGTACATCATTTTGGATAATTCGAAATGCAATGCCTTCTGCAATAGCTGTTTTGCCCACTCCAGGTTCACCTACCAAAATAGGATTGTTTTTTGTTCTCCTAGATAAAATCTGTATCACGCGTCTGATTTCTTCATCACGACCAATTACGGGGTCTAGCTTTCCTTTTTTAGCGGCGTCGTTTAAATCTATGGCATATTTTTTTAATGCATTGAAGGTTTGTTCAGCGTTTTGGTCGGTTATTTTTTCATCGCCTTTTATTTCTTTAAGTGATTTTTTTAAATCTTTTTCATTCACTCCGTTAGCGAGTAATATCTTGGCACATTCATCTCCATTTTGTAACATACCTAATAAAATATGCTCGATAGCGATGTATTCGTCCCCAAATTGTTTCATTTGACTCTGTGCTTTTTGCAAGGCACTATTGCTGTTGCTTGAAAAGTAAACTTGTCCTCCGCTTACTTTTGGATACTTAGCAATTTGAGCGTCAATTTGACTTTCTAAAAGCGAAATGTTTACCCCTAATTTTTTTAATAAAAATGGCGTTAAATTTTCATCCACTTTTAAAATGGCTTTTAATAGATGGGCTGGCTCAAGGTTTTGTTGTTGATGTTCCAAAACTATTTCGCTAGCTTTTTGAAAAACTTCTTGTGCTTTGATGGTTAAATTGTTTGGATTCATAATCTTAATGTTTAATTGTTTAGATAAATTTGGTCAAATTTTATACCCTTGTTGTTTTTAGCCATAAGTAATAATTTTTTGGGTGTAAAATCTGTCAAAATGTCATTTTTTTAAAAAAAAATGATAAGAATCTTTTGAGGGAGGATTAAGGTAATGCTTTAATCAATATTTTAGAATGAAAACTGCTCGTTTTTCCTATTTTATAAATCGAAAGAGTATCAACAATATTCAGATTGTCAACTATTTAATTTATTAATCTTAGCGGATGATTGATAGGTATATTTTTATCTAATTATTGAGGGGAAATAAAACAACTTGATTAGAGGGTAATGTCTTGAAATGTATATTTGTTCTAGTTTTCATACTTCAGGGGGAAACTAAAAGGGGCTTATCCTTATTGGATAGCCCCTTTTTTTGCTAGGTGGTTTCGTCTAATTCGTTTTTTTGCTTTGCATATTCAAAACCTTGTTTCCACCATTCTTGCATTTTTTCTTTATCAAAAACGAGTGGATTGTCGGTTAAGGTGCTGGGTGTATAATATAAATTCAGTTTTACGTTTTTGTTTTTTGATGCCAATTTACCTATTACCACATCATTTTTTTCTATTTGCGTTAATAAGGTTGAAAATAATGACATCATCAAAGAGAAAACATTTTTACCAATTAAATTGTTCTTTTTTTTCGTTTCAGGGTCTAAAATAATTACATCAACTTCTGTAGCTCCAAGTTGAATTGCTTTACGAATAGGGACTACATTAGAAAAGCCACCGTCGGCATATTGCGCTCCATTTTTTTTCGTTAAACTCATAAAGGGTACATAATTACAAGAAATCCAAATCCAATCGCAGAAATCGGTATAATCAAAATCTTTGATTGATTTGTATTCAACTTCATTATCGCTCAAGTTGGTTACCGTAATAATTACATCTTTGCTAGAGTTTTTCAGCTCTTCAAACTCATCGATAGAAAATTCTTTTTCAATATATTTTCTCAAATTATGGCTTTCTCCAAAAGTAAGTTTGCCTTTAAAGAATTGAAAAATTACGTTTAAGTGGTTGATTTTAATACTTGTAATGTTTTTTTTTTGCTTGATGATAAACGGATTAAGACTGAAAATCCGTTCCATAGTGGTGTTGTTGTAAATGGATTTTATTTTCTCAATATTTCCAACAGCTAAGTGCGGAATGAGCAAACTACCTGTTGAAGTACCGACAAAAATATCGTAATCATTTTTTTTTTCTTGAATTAAGTATTCTGCTACACCTCCCGCAAATGCTCCCTTACTGCCGCCACCCGAAATAACTAATGCTTTCATTTTTTAATTAAAATTATACTTTGGTAAATGTATGAAAAATCTATTTAAACGAAATAGTAAATCCAAGATGATGTTGATTTTGAACGGGTGCTAAATAAATATTAATTAATGTTTTTTAAATTAAACAATTCTGTATATCTTTGCATTCCTTTTAATAGAGGGAGAAATAAATTTTTTAACAAATTAAATAAAAGCAAGTGAATACGTTAAGTTACAAAACTGTCTCTGCCAATGCAAAAACTGTAAACAAACAGTGGGTTGTAGTTGATGCACAAGGCGAGATTTTGGGGCGCTTGTCTTCTAAAATCGCGATGATTATTAGAGGAAAAAACAAGCCAGAGTACACCCCACACGTAGACTGCGGCGATAATGTAATCGTTATCAATGCAGAGAAGGTTAAATTGACAGGAAACAAATTCAATGAAAAAGAATATGTTTCTTACACTGGTTACCCAGGTGGTCAGCGTTTTATCTCTCCAAAAGAGTTAATGGCAAAACATCCACAACGTGTAATTGAAAAAGCCGTACGTGGTATGTTACCTAAAACAAAGTTAGGTGCAAAATTGTACAAAAATCTTTTTGTGTATGCAGGTGAAAACCATCCGCATGCAGCTCAATCACCAAAAACCATTAAACTTTAAGAGATGTCAGTTACTAATACTTCAGGAAGAAGAAAAACAGCTGTTGCCCGTATCTATTTGAAAGATGGCAATGGTGAAATTACCGTGAATGGTAAAGATCATAAAGTATATTTCCCAACCTTGCCCTTGCAATATATCGTAAACCAAAGCTTTGAAGTTGCGGAGCTTATCGGTAAATACGATGTAAATGTAAATGTAGCAGGTGGTGGAATTAAAGGACAAGCAGAGGCTGTTCGTTTGGCAATTGCTAAAGCTATTGTTGAATTAGATGCTGAGAAAAAACCAGCATTACGTGCTAAAGGGTTAATGACCCGTGATATGCGTATGGTTGAGCGTAAGAAACCAGGACGTAAGAAAGCTCGTAAGAAATTCCAATTCAGTAAACGTTAATCTAATAAGGAGAACAGAACAATGGCAAGAACAACATATCAAGACCTTTTGGATGCAGGTGTACACTTTGGTCACCTTACCCGCAAATGGAACCCAAAAATGGCTCCTTATATATTTATGGAACGTAACGGTATCCATATTATAGATTTAAATAAAACTTTATCTAAAACAGAGGAAGCAGCAGCTGCAATTAAACAAATTGTAAAATCAGGTCGTAAAATTTTATTTGTAGCGACTAAAAAACAAGCTAAAGAAATTGTAGCAGAACAAGCAAAAAAAGTAAATATGCCTTTCGTAACCGAACGTTGGTTAGGAGGTATGTTAACTAACTTTGCAACTGTTCG
>JAIEMU010000168.1 GCA_019751895.1 Sphingobacteriaceae bacterium
GTCACTTGATTTAATAAATTCTTTATTTTTTCCATAATATCTTTACTGTCTGTTTTGATGTCATACTTTTAGGTCTCTCTTAATTCCTAATTACACGTAATAACATCAATTTTAAATTCAAAACCTAAACCATTTTCTGTCTTTTGAGCAAATAAGCCTGTAAAATAGGATAAAAACCCAATGCCCTATCGGCATCTACTAAATCAATTTTGTATTGTGCACATTTTAAGGCAATGCGTTGTCTGTATTTTTCCATGCTTAACAAATAATCTTCCTTTATACTTGCAGGATGTATTTTCATTTCCGCTCCTGTTTCCATATCTACAAAATGATACGGTCTATTTTCAAAATCAAAATCTATTTCGGTGGCTTTGTCGCACACATTAAAAATGATTACCTCGTGTTTATTAAATTTCAAATGCTGTAAGGCAGCAAAAAACTCGTTTTGTTTTTCTTCATCATCCAAATTTTGAAGCATATCGCTAAAAATAATCACCATCGAACGTTTGTGTATAAAATCAGAAACTTGATGCAATGATTTTGATAAATTAGTGGTCACATTTAATTTTTCAAATTTCAGAATATCTTCTAATGTATTGAACAACAACTCCTGATGACTAGTGGTAGATTTAGCGCCAATATTAAATTTCAATTCCTCGGCAAACAAACTTAAACCAAAAGCATCTCTTTGTTTTTTGAGCAAGTAAATCAGCGAAGCAACTGCTTGAACCGAAAAACTTAATTTGTTATTTTTCCCCTCTGGAAAATACATCGACGAGGAAACATCCACTACAAATTGACAGCGCAGATTGGTTTCCTCTTCATATCTTTTGGTAAAGAGTTTGTCGGTTTTAGCAAACAGTTTCCAATCAATATTTTTTACATTATCGCCCGAATTATACAAACGATGTTCGGCAAATTCGACCGAAAAGCCATGAAAAGGGCTTTTATGCAAGCCTGTAATAAAACCCTCAACTACTTGTTGAGCCAACAAAGCTAAATTGATTTGATGATCGCTCGGCGATAATAATTCGTTACTCATAAACTAAAGTTAGCAAAAAAAAGCGCTCTTGAAATACTCAAGAACGCTGATTGTTTTTTTAGGTAAATAAATACTACAATTGGTTATCCAATTTAGCTGCTAAAACCGATTTAGGCGCTGCTCCTATGTGTTTATCTACTACTTCACCATTTTTAAAAAACAACAAAGCAGGAATATTTCTAATCCCAAATTGGGTAGATATTTGCGGATTATTATCCACATTTACTTTTCCTACAATTGCTTTTCCGTTGTAATCGTTTGCGATTTCTTCAACCACTGGCCCTACCATGCGGCATGGACCACACCATTCTGCCCAAAAATCTACTAATACTGGTTTGTCTGATTTTAATACAACTTCCTCGAAGTTTGCGTCTGTAATTTCTAAAGCCATAATTTATTTTATTTTTTGTAAATATATAATCAATTGTAGTGCCAACAAAAAATCTATGCCAATTTTACATTAATTTAACCGATAACTAATGTTGCCTAATAACTTTATTTGTTCCAAAAACTCATTATTGGGATTGATTTTGGTTTTCTTTGCCAACATTTGTACCCGAACATTGTTGCTGTCATAAATTTCAAAATTCAATTGGCAGTTTTGTTGTTCTGTTTCGCTTTTGTTCTCTTCAAACAAGGTTTTTAAATCGTCCATCAAATATTCGTCTAAACTCATAATTGGAATTTGAATGGTAATGCTTTTGGTCAATCGGTCTCTCAATTCTGACAATAAATTGATGGACGTAATTTTAAACTCCCAATCTCCTTCTTTTTTAAAACGCAAGCCTACTGTTCCTCTAATTTGTAAAAAATATCCTTCCGTTAAAATCTCTTTAAACTTCACAAAATCATCTCCAAACAAAGCGATTTCACACGTTTCATCATAGTCTTCAAACACAAATATACCAAATGGCTTTCCCGTTTTGGTAATCCTTTGACTAGCCGAAACCACCAATCCTCCTACTACTAATTCTTTGTGTTTTAAGGATTCAAAATCCATCATTATTTCCTCTGTGGTGTCGCCTGTTCGGACTTTATTTACTGTATTTAAATCTTTTACCTTATGTAAACAATAATTATTCAACTCAAATTTGTAATTATCCAAAGGGTGACCGGACAAGAAAATCCCAATGGCTTCTTTTTCGTATTTCAATTTTTCAATCAAGCCCCACTCCAAACAAATAGGCAATGTGGGTTCGAGTATCAAATCGGCTTTAGTGCCTCCAAAAAGCGAGGATTGCGTTGAGTTTTCATTCTTTTGAAAATCGTTAGCATATTTAATTAGTTTTTCTAAACCCGTTACTTTATCGTTATCTGTGGCAAAAAATTGAGCTCTGTGAAAGCCAAAAGCGTCAAATGCACCGCTGTATGCAAAACTTTCATAGGCTTTTTTGTTTACCACACGTGTATTTGAGCGTTTAGCGAAGTCGTAAATATTGGTATAAACGCCATTGTTGGTTCTTTCTTCAATGATACTTTCTACCGCTTTATCTCCTACTCCTTTAATAGCCGACAGACCAAAACGAACCTCTCCTTTTGCATTTACCGAAAACTTCAACTCCGATTCGTTTACATCAGGTCCTAAAACAGGTACACCAATTTGTCTGCATTCTTCCATAAAAAAAGCTACTTGTTTGATATCGCTCATGTTGTTGGAGAGTACAGCAGCCATGTATTCGGCAGGGTAATTGGCTTTCAAATAGGCCGTTTGATAGGCTATCCAAGCATAGCAAGTAGAGTGCGATTTATTGAAAGCGTATTCGGCAAAAGCCTCCCAGTCTTTCCAAATTTTTTCTAAAACGGTAGCATCATGCCCTTTTTCTGCTGCTTGTTGAACAAACTTAGGTTTCATTTTGTCCAACACATCCCTTTGTTTTTTACCCATCGCTTTACGCAAAACGTCGGCTTCACCTTTGGTAAAATCAGCCAATTTTTGCGACAAAAGCATTACTTGCTCTTGGTAAACGGTAATTCCATAGGTTTCTTTCAAAAGTTCTTCACAAGCATCTAAGTCATATACAATCTCTTCTTCTCCGTTTTTACGTTTAATAAAACTTGGGATGTAGGCAATTGGTCCAGGTCGGTAAAGTGCATTCATGGCAATTAAATCTTCAAAAACCGTTGGTTTTAGGTTTTTCAAATGTTTTTGCATGCCTGGACTTTCATATTGGAAAATCCCCACCGTTTCGCCACGTTGAAAAAGTTCGTAAGTTTTTGGGTCGTCTATCGGAAAATCATCTGGATTTAAATCAATGTTGTGTCTTTTTTTAACCAGTTTAACCGTGTCTTTAATCAAGGTTAAAGTTTTCAACCCTAAAAAATCCATTTTCAGAAGTCCTGCACTTTCCACTACCGAGTTATCGAATTGGGTAACATACAAATCCGAATCTTTAGCCGTTGCCACTGGCACAAAATTGGTAATGTCATCAGGTGTAATAATCACACCACATGCGTGAATGCCTGTATTTCGCAGTTGTCCTTCTAATATTTTGGCTTGTTGAATGGTTTCCCCACCTAATTCTTTTTTATTGGCAAGCGTGATGAGCTCCTTTACTTTATCAAACTCCTCTGGTTTTAAGGCTTTTTTCACATCGGCTTCGTCTTCGCTCAAGAAACGGGCTAAGTTCCATTTTGAAGGCATCATGCCAGGAATCAATTTCGCTATATTATTAGCTTCAAACAAAGGTAAATCGAGTACCCTAGCCGTGTCTTTAATCGCCGATTTTGTAGCCATTTTACCATAGGTAACAATCTGCGCCACTTGATTAGCTCCATATTTTTTGATTACATAGTCCATCACTCTTCCCCTACCTTCATCGTCAAAGTCGATATCAATATCGGGCATGGAAACACGATCAGGATTTAGAAAACGCTCAAAAAGCAATCCATATTTTAAAGGGTCGATGTTCGTAATTCCCAAACAGTAAGCTACCACCGAACCTGCCGCCGAACCCCTACCCGGTCCCACAGAAACATCCAACAAACGAGCCTCGGCAATAAAATCTTGAACAATCAAAAAGTAACCCGGATAGCCTGTTTTTTCGATTGTTGCCAATTCAAAATCAATTCTTTCTTTAATTTCAGGTGTAATTTCGGCATATCTTTTCTTCGCTCCTTGAAAACTTAGGTGTTTTAAATAGGCGTTTTCTCCTCTTTTTCCACCATCAACTTCGTCTTCTTTAACCAAAAAGTCATCTGGAATAGCAAACTTAGGTAACAAAACCTCTCTGGCTAATTTATAGCTTTCTACTTTGTCTATGATTTCTTGAATATTCAAAATCGCTTCTGGCAAATCCGAAAAAATAGTTTTCATTTCCTCTGCCGATTTAAAATAATATTCTTGGTTAGGCATTCCATAGCGAAAGCCTCGTCCTCGCCCTACAGGAGTAGATTGTTTTTCGCCATCTTTCAAACAAAGTAAAATATCATGCGAATTGGCATCTTTTTTATCCACATAACAAGTGCTATTTGTGGCAATCAATTTTACATCGTGTTTCTTAGCTAAATTTATCAAGGATACATTTACCCTATCTTCATCTTCTTGTTGATGTCTAATAAGTTCAATATAAAAATCGTCTTGAAAATGATTTTTCCACCAAAGCAAAGCTTCCTCTGCTTGGTTTTCGCCTAAATTTAAAATCTTATTTGGTATCTCTCCTTGCAAGTTTCCCGACAAAACAATCAAATCAGATTTGTATTGTTCAACAATTCCCCTGTCAATTCTAGGAACATAATAAGAGCCCTTTGTGTGGGCAATGGAAGACATTTTAGCCAAATTGTGATAACCTTTTTTGTTTTTAGCTAAAAATACAACTTGATAACCATCGTCTTTCCTCGTTTTATCTAAATGATTTTCGCAGATATTTAAAACAACGCCAACAATTGGTTTAATTATTTTTTCAGTAGGTTCTGTTCCTGCTTCAATCGCTTCGTTAATTTTTGCTTCTAGCTTTTTGTTTTGCTTTTGAACTTCACTCACAAAGTTAAAAGCGCCCATCATATTATTATTATCTGTGATGGCTACCGCACACATGTTTTGCTTTGCAGCAGCAGCTACCAAAGCCGAAACACTTGTGGTAGATTGCAACACCGAAAATTGTGTATGATTGTGTAAATGAACAAAATTAGCATTCTCAAGTGCTTTTTTATTTTCAGCTAATTGAGATTTAGAAATATCCGTTTCTTGATTATTTTGTTTGCTTTTCTTTAAGTTTTCAGATGCTTGTTTGAGGTTTACATGTTTTAATCCTATGCCTTTTATGGTATCCGAATTATGCGTAATGTACCTTCCATAATACTCACTATCTGCTTGCAATTGTTCAGCGGTAAACACTCCTCTGCGCACCAATTCGAAAAAACAACGGGTGGTTGCTTCCACATCCGCAGTTGCATTGTGCGCTTCATTGAAAGGATTTCCAAACAAATAACTATGTAGCTCTGTTAAATTTGGTAACTTAAATTTTCCACCTCTACCGCCTGGTAATTTCAAAAGTTCTGCCGTAGTTTCAGTACAAGTATCTAAAATCGGCTTGCTAAGCATCAAATTTTCAACCCCTAAACGGTGAAACTCACAGCCCATGATGTTGATATCGAAACCTAAATTTTGACCGACAATAAATTTTGTTTGTCCTAAAACTCGATTAAAATCTGCTAAAACAAATGCTAAATCTTGCCCTTGCTCTTGAGCTAATTCTGTAGAAATTCCATGAATTTTTTCGGCATCAAAGGGAATGTTAAAACCTAAAGGCTTAACTAAATAATCTTTATGTTCAATCAAATTACCTAATTCATCGTGCAATTGCCATGCAATTTGAATACATCTTGGCCAATTATCGGTGTCGGTAATCGGAGCGTTCCAATTGCGAGGTAAACCGGTGGTTTCGGTATCAAAAATTAAATACATAAATCGTTTTTTAGATAGTTATCCCAATGAAAATTGCAAAATTCAAAAGTAAGATTTTAACGCCTGTTTTCATTACGATAAACGCCCCTAATTATCCACAAATTTTATTTTAAAATAGATATAAAAACTACTTCATTTTTTTAATACAAATTTTATACCTTAGGCAAAAATTTTTAACTTATTTATTTATCAAATAAAAAAAATACAAACATGAAAGTAACGGTAGTAGGCGCTGGAGCTGTTGGCGCAACTTGTGCAGATAACATTGCAAGAAAAGAATTAGCTAGTGAATTGGTATTGTTAGACATCAAAGAAGGATTTGCAGAGGGTAAAGCCATCGATATGATGCAAACCATGACTTTATTGGGTTTTGATACAAAAATAAAAGGAGTAACCAACGATTACAGTGCAACCGCAGGTTCGGACGTAGTAGTTATCACTTCTGGTTTGCCACGTAAACCTGGAATGACTCGTGAGGAGTTAATCGGCATTAATGCGGGAATTGTGAAAGGTGTGGCTGAAAACATTTTAAAATTCTCTCCTAATGCAATCATCATCGTGATTAGTAACCCAATGGATACCATGACTTATTTGGCGTTAAAATCATTAGGATTACCAAAAAATCGCATTATCGGAATGGGTGGAACATTAGACAGCGCTCGTTTCAAATATTATTTAAGTACTGCTTTAAATTGCAACGCTAGCGATTTACAAGGATTTGTAATTGGCGGTCACGGCGACACTACCATGATTCCATTAACTCGTTTGGCTACTTACCAAAGTTTCCCTGTAAGCAATTTATTAGATAAAGCTACTTTGGATAAAGTTGCTGCCGATACAATGGTGGGCGGTGCTACTTTAACTGGATTATTAGGTACATCAGCATGGTATGCTCCTGGTGCAGCTGGTGCAGCATTGGTAGAGGCTATTTTACGTGACGAAAAGAAATTGTTTACTTGTTGCGTTTCTTTAGATGGAGAATATGGTCAAAAAGACATTTGCTTAGGTGTTCCTGTAATTATTGGTAGAAATGGATGGGAAAAAATTATCGATTTCAAACTAAATGATGAAGAACAAGCCGCTTTCAACAAAAGTGCAGAAGCAGTTCGAGGCATGAATGCAGTTTTGCATGAAATGAAGTTAGTTTAAAAAAAAACCTTTTTTATTGATTTACGATTTCAATTTTTTGTACATTTAAAAAATTAATTTAATTAAAATGAAAGCTTTAAAGATAACTATTGCAATAATTGCTTTTTTTGCCGCTATACTTTTTATAGGTGGCGCTTATTTACCTAAAACCTACCGCTTAAAAAGAAGCATTGTAATTAATGCTAAAGATTCTGTGATTTTTAAAAATATTTCTAACTTCAATGAGTTCATCAAATGGAGCGCATGGAGCAAGAAGTGCAATGATTTATGTAATTGAATAAGCAACAATAATTATTGTTTGAAAAAATAAGACGAAGTATAATATATTAAATAAGAATAAAATGAAACTAATACGATTT
>JAIEMU010000180.1 GCA_019751895.1 Sphingobacteriaceae bacterium
CGTTTGTTAAATCCGTTTTTAATTGCGAAGAATTTAAAGATTCAATTTTATCAAATTTTGATAAGGATGCTACTAAAGCATTTTCGACGTTTTTATTCATATATTTTGTATTGATTTTTATTGCAAACAAACTTCACTTTTCCAGTAAGTTGTGTATTTAATAAAGGTGTATTTTTTGATTTCGAAAAATTATTTTCTATTTGATAATTCCAGATTTCTGAGGTATTAAAAACCGTAAAATTAGCTTTTTCACCTTCTTCTATCTTTACTTGGGGAAGGTTAACTATTTTTCGTGGGGCAATCGCCAATTTTTCTACAATTTCAGTTGCATTTAAGCCTGCTTTTATCAATAAAGGCAAAACCGTTTGCAGTCCAATTATTCCGTAAGCTGCGACCTCAAATTCTACATTTTTAAATTCTATTTCATGCGGAGTGTGCTGCGAACAAACGGCATCAATCGTACCATCTTTTAAGCCTAACACAAGCGCATTTACGTCTTCTTGGCTACGTAATGGCGGTTTTACTTTGTAATTACTATCAAAATCATTAAGCAATTCTTCGGTAAAAACCAAATGATGTGCAGCTACCTCACAAGTAACTTTTGCGCCTTCTTGCTTAGCTTTTTTTATCAATTGAACAGAACCTTTGGTAGAAATATTTTGAAAATGAATTGGCGCATCATGGTAATTTACCAAAAATAAATCTCTTGAAATTTGCATTTCTTCAGCCAAAGCAGGGTTACCTTTCATACCTAAAAGCACGCTGTTCACACTTTCGTTAATTTGGGCTTTTCCGGCAATTGATTTATTTTCAGGTTGCACCATCAACAAAGCGCCTACCCCTTTAGCATATTGCAAAGCACGGCTCATAAAACCTGCGTCACCAATAGGTTTTGTTCCTTCTGAAAAAGCTATCGCACCCGCTTTTTTCATATCATAAAGCTCAGCTATTTCTTTCCCTTCGAAGTTTTGGCTAATTGCGCCAAGGGGAAAAATATCGGTTAAAGTCTGTACTGATTTATTTAAAATATATTGTACTTCGGTTTTGCTTTGTACAATTGGATGGCTATTGGGAGAAACCGCTAAAGCTGTAAAGCCTCCTGCCGAAGCGGCTTCAGTGGCTGAAAAAATATCTTCTTTAGTTTCAAAGCCTGGATCGCCAATGTGGCAGTTCAAATCAAAAAAACCTGGCGAAAGGATTGAGCTTTGCATATCAAATACCTGCTCATTATCGTTCTTTTTTAAATCCTTACCAATTTTGGTAAAAATTCCATTTTCTACACGTACATCACAAATTTCATCGTTAAAACTGCTATTCGAATCAATTATGCGTACTTTTTGCAAGAGAAAACTCATCCTAATTTTTGATTTTTGTTGTGTTAAAATAGTTTATTAATATAATTTCAATCCCTAAGAAAATAATACTCAAAATTAGGCAAAGTTTCCATAAATCTATCCCTTTATTTTCTACAATTATTTTTGAAGAAATTGAATCTTTATTCAAATCAAAAAATGACTTATTTTGACTTGTAAAGAGTTTGTAAATTTCATCTTTATCTGAAAAATGTCTATCTGATTCGTCTTTATTTTGGTTAAAAGCATAAATCGCAGCTATCTGATTGTTATCCATAAGGTTGTAAAATCCTGCATCCTTTACTTGGTCTGCCACATAAAGGTAGTTTTTTCCGTTTTTACGAACAAATTCGGGAATAATTTCAAAGTTATTTCCTTTTAATTGTAACGATTTACGCGATGAAACATCTCCTTTTTGATTACTTTCAAGGCTATTATTTTTTCCTATCGTATAAAAAATTGAAGGCTCTCGTTCGCTATTTAAAGCAATTTTATACATCAAAGGAACCCACAAAGGATGTTTTGCTAAATTGCTAAACTTAGCATTTAAACCTGTAGCACACACATACAAATTAGCCTCTCCTTTTGGAAATTTAGAAAAAAACAATCTGTTTTTTGACAGCTGAAATAATTTTTCTTGATTCGTAAACTTAGCATCTTCAAACTCAAAATATTGATACGCTTCTGGTAAATCTATATTTTCAAATTCGCCCTCAAAAACGTCTTTAAAAATAGAATTTTTAATCTCCATAAAATTCACTTTCGCTAATTCATTAGAAACCTTCCGAATTGTTGGTAAATTAATTTGATTTAAAAATGAATTGTAGTGTTCAATTTCTCCATCAACATTTGGAAAACAAACCACAGACGTTCCATTTGAGATGCACTTATTCAATTGCGCTGCTAAACCTGTTGAAGGTTGCTTCAAACCGTTTAAAATAATTAATTGATAATTATCAAAATCATTGTAGTTAATGTTTCGTTCCAACATTTCAGTACAAAGAAAATAATCATCAGATAAGAACAATTTGTTCAAATATTTTTCTTGATTTTCTCCGCTCAAAACCAATATTTTGATATTACTTTTTACATTAAAAGCAAATTTCAATTCATCATCAAAAGTAAGTGGATAATCTTTGATGGAAACAGTCGCTTTTTGCCAGCCTAATTTCAAGCCTCCAAAAAAGAGCGTGTCTGTTTTTTGCGCTCCAGCTTTCAAATTTAAGCTCCCTATTGCTTTTTGTTGCGCATTGATAGTCAATTTTATGGGTACGTTTTCAACAGATTTCTCGCCATAATTATGTAAACGAACTATCAACTTTTCGCTTGCATTTTGTTTATGGGTTGGCGACAAAAACCAAACGCTATCAATCGCTACATTGGGTATTGATTTTGGGCTTAATTTTACAAACGAATATTTAATCTTTTTAGGCGATTGTATGGATTGATTGCCTGTAAAAGTGGTTTGAAAATCGGAAATAATGTAATTGTGATAATTGCCTTGACCTGAAAAAATCGTTTCTTGCCGTTTGACTACTTCTTGCAAATTTCTACTCATCGAAGATATTTTCACTTCATCAACTTGACTCAAAAAATCTTCTAAATTTAATAATCGTTGATGTTTGCCTTCAAAATCATTGGTCAGTAAATGAAATTTATCGTTGATGTGAAAAGATTTAGCAATTTTTTTGGCATTTCTTTTGGCTTCATCCAACAAATTTCCAGCTGTATGAATGGTTTCCATACTAAAAGAATTGTCAATATAAATGCTAACGATATTGTTTTGGTTTTTCACAAAATCACTACGCGTGTCAAAATATGGCATAGCAAAAGCCAATACCAAAAATAAGATAGCTAAAACCCTAGCCAAAAGAATCAGAATATTTTGAAGATTTCGCTTAGCTGATTTTTGAACTTCTATTTCTTTCAAAAAGGCTACGTTTGAAAAATACTTCTTTTTGAACTTTCTAAACCCAAATAAATGAATAAGAATAGGTATAGAAATGGTTAATAACGCGATTAAGAAATTTGGGTATAGAAAATGCATTTAAAACAAATATATCAAAAATGATGATTTTACAGCTAAAATATTACTTCTAATTATTTTATCAATGGATTTTTTTCTTTTGTAAAATGCTTAAACACCAATCTATCTGCCAAGGCAGGAAACAATTTATTGACCCAAACTGCTAATTTTCCTTGATTTGTCATGATCAAACTTCTTTTTCTAGCTGTTATGCCTGCCACAATTCGCCTTGCAACCTCTTCAGCTGACATCATTTTACCTTCTTCCATACTCGTTTCGCCATGAGGCGAAGCATCTTTAGATAAAGCGGCTACCCTTATATTTGAGGTCGTGAAACCAGGACAAGCCAACATCACATGAACATTTGTAGGTAATAATTCGGTACGCAAAGACTCCATAAATCCGTTCATCGCAAATTTTGAAGCCGAATAACCTGTTCTACCCGGCAAACCTCTATAACCCGCTATGGATGAAACACCTACAATAGAACCACCACTTTTAATAATTTCAGGTAAAGCATATTTGGTGCAATAAACGGTTCCCCAAAAATTCACATCCATTAGATTTTTAAGCACTACCAAATCTAAATCCAAAAACAAAGCTCGCATCGAAATACCTGCATTGTTTATCAATACATCTATCTTTCCAAAAGTAATTAAGGCTTGACTAACTATTTTTTTACAATCGCTTTCTAAACTTACATCTGCTTTTACTGCCAATGCTTTTATTGAATAGGTTTTCTCTAATTGTTGACAAATAGAATCTAACAAGGTTTCATTTCTTGCTACTAAAACCAAATTTGCGCCCTGTTTTGCATACTCTTCTGCACATGCTTTACCTATGCCGCTACTTGCACCTGTTATGATGACTACTTTGTTTTTGTTTGTTTTCATTTTACTAAAATTTACTTCGATAAGGACGCCTCATAAGGTACACGAGTTACTATAGAACGCCCCAAAGTGATTTCATCTGCATACTCTAACTCGCCACCAAAGGCAATACCTCTGGCAATGGTGGTAATCGGAATTTGAAAATCTTTTAATCTTTTAAATAAATAGAATAAAGTAGTATCCCCTTCCATATTGGCACTCAGCGCCAAAATAACCTCTTTCACCTCCGAATTTGCTACCCTTTTTACCAAACTATCAATATACAAATCCGAAGGACCTACCCCATCCATGGGTGATATTAAGCCTCCCAAAACGTGGTACAAACCAAAATATTGAGCTGTATTTTCAATCGCCATTACATCTCTAGTGTCTTCTACCACGCAAATAATCTGTTTTTCTCGCTTATTTGAATTGCAAATATCACATACCTCATCATCCGAAATATTGTGGCAAACGGAGCATTTTTTTATCTCTCGTCTTAGTTTCATAATTGAATTGCCAAAATTATCTACATCCGCTTGGTCTTTATTTAATAAATTTAAAACCAAACGAAGTGCTGTTTTTTTACCAATACCGGGAAGTTTAGAAAACTCATACACCGCATTTTCTAAAAGTTTAGATGAAAAATTCATTTTGCAAATTTAGATTTATATTATTAAAATTGATTTTTAAAAGTGTAATTTATTACATTTACAATTCATCTAATTTAAAATCATGAGTCCATCAGTGTTATTGGCCTTTTTAATCGGCTATTTTCTTTTATTAATTATCATTGCTTTTGCAACTTCAAAGCAATCCTCCGACAATGCAACATTTTTTATCGCTAATCGAAATTCTAAATGGTATTTGGTTGCCTTTGGTATGATTGGAACGGCGCTTTCTGGTGTTACTTTTATTTCTGTACCTGGCGAAGTTGGTAGTAATCAGTTCCAATATTTTCAATTTGTATTGGGCAATGCAATTGGTTTCATCATCATTGCCACCGTTTTGCTACCTCTTTATTATAGAATGAAGCTAACTTCTATTTATGGATATATCGAAAAAAGATTAGGTTATTATAGTTATAAAACGGCCGCAAGTATTTTTTTAATTAGTCGCACAATTGGCTCTGCCTTTCGTTTGTATTTAGTGGTAATCGTTTTGCAACGATTTATTTTTGACAGCTATGGCATTCCTTTTTGGCTCACTGTGTTGATATCCTTAGGTTTAATTTGGTCTTATACTTTCAAAGGTGGATTAAAAACAATTATCATTACCGACACACTGCAAACGTTTTTTTTAGTTTTATCTGTGTTTTTAACGATTTATTTTATCTGCGATAGTTTAGATTACAGCATCCCTCAAGCTTTCGAAACCATTAAAAATAGTGGTTACTCGAAAATATTTTTCTTTGAAGATTTTGCCAGCAACAAATTTCACATTAGCAAAGCCTTAATTGGTGGTATTTTTGTAACCATCGCCATGACAGGTTTGGATCAAGACCTGATGCAAAAAAACTTAAGTTGCAAAAATATCGGAGAAGCACAAAAAAACATGTTTACCTTCACAACTGTTTTTGTAATTATCAATATTTTCTTTTTGAGTGTAGGTGCCTTGTTGTATGTTTACGCTACTAAAAATGGAATTCAAATTCCAATAGATAGTATAACTGGAAAACCAAGAACCGATTTTCTTTTTCCTGAAATAGCATTAAACCATTTAACGACCATTCCTGCTATTGTGTTTATGTTGGGATTAACAGCCGCTACATTTGCAACCACCGATAGTGCACTTACCGCCCTAACCACTTCTTTTTGTGTCGATTTTTTAGGCATGGCTAATAGCGAAAAAGCGAACCATAAAAATGCCGTTAAAAAAAGACATACTGTACACATTGGTTTTTCTTTACTCATGTTTTTGGTTATCATACTATTTAATGCGGTAAACAATGAATCGGTGGTAAAAGGTATTTTTACGGTAGCAAGTTACACTTACGGCCCTCTTTTAGGGCTTTATGGTTTTGGTTTATTCATACAAAGAGGCATTAAAGATAAATTGGTTCCTTTTATTTGCTTAATTTCGCCTTTGATTTGCTACTTCCTAAATCTATATTCAAAAGAATATTTAGGCTACGTGTTTGGCTTCGAGCTTATCTTGGTAAATGGTATAATCACCCTTTTAGGTTTGTTGCTGATTAGCAACAAAACCACAGAACAAACAAAATTTTAATAACAAATAATAATAAAATGAATAGTGAACAGAAAATAAGAGACGCTTTTAGCGACAAAAATTGGCAAGAGATTAAGGTAACCGATAGTTGGCAGATTTTTAAAATCATGGCTGAATTTGTGGATGGATTTGAGAAACTTGCTAAAATTGGTCCTTGTGTATCCATCTTTGGTTCTGCAAGAACCAAAGAAACAAACAAATATTATCAAATCGCTGTTGAGTGTGGCAAATTATTGACCGATAATGGATATGGCGTGATTACGGGTGGTGGACCTGGAATTATGGAAGCAGGAAACAAAGGTGCTTTTCAAAATGGCGGTAAATCTGTTGGTTTGAATATTGATCTACCTTTCGAGCAGCATAATAATAATTTTATTGATTCAAATAAACTTTTAGAATTTGATTACTTTTTTATCCGAAAAGTAATGTTTATGAAATATTCTCAAGGTTTTATTGTATTGCCAGGTGGAATGGGCACAATGGACGAACTGTTTGAAGCCATCACCTTAATTCAAACTGAAAAAATTGCCCGTTTTCCAATCGTATTGGTTGGCATCAGCTATTGGTCAGGTTTGATTGAGTGGATAAAAACACAAATGCTAGCAACAGAAAGCAACATCAGTCCAGAGGATTTAAATTTATTTAGATTAGTTGATACAGCCGACGAAGCTGTGGAACACATTGTTAGATTTTACGAAAAATATAAACTAAAACCTAACTTTTAACTAAGACTTCCAGTGTTGACTTTTGACTAAGTCATATTTTAACACCCCACATTCAGTATTTCTACCCTAAAAATCAATCATTAGAATATTTTCTTTCCAGTTTTAGACTCAACGGGGTTCATG
>JAIEMU010000178.1 GCA_019751895.1 Sphingobacteriaceae bacterium
TGCATCGTCTTCATTTCCATTGTTATTTAAAATAAACTGCAAAATCATTGGAAAATACCCAACATATAATCTATTAAGAATCTCATCTGAGTTATTGAGTATCCCAATCACAACCTCTCTATCTGTAGGTAACGAATCACGCATCTTGTTCACTTAATTAATACAATAAATCTAAAATAGTAACCCAATGATACGTAAAATTATAATTCTATTCATACTAAATTATCTAAAAAAGTTGCCATCTGATTAGTAAAACAATGATTATGAAATAAAAAAAAATATATTTTTGTTTTTATGGGTTACCTTTTTAACTTTGTAGTATTAATCAGTAAATATTAATTAATAATTTAAAATCAAAAAAAATGAAAAACTTATTCAAATTTGGCTTTTTAGCTTTAGCGTTATCTTTAGGTGTTGTTGCTTGTTCAGGAGAGAAAAAAGCAGAAAATGCTGATTCTACTGCTGTTGACACAATGGCTGTTGATACTACAGTTGCTGCTGATTCAGTTGCTGCTGATTCAACTGTTAAAACTGATTCAGTTGCTGCACCAGCTGCTCACTAGTCAAAAACAAACTTTAACAAAAAAGGTTTCAAGATTTCTTGAAACCTTTTTTGTTTTTAAGGCAATTCAGTTTTTCTAAGGCTACAAAAAAATGTAACTTTGACTTTCTTTTTAAAATACATTATTCATGAATTTATCATCCCTACAAGCTATCTCCCCAATTGACGGTAGATACAGAAAAACAACCGAGCAACTTTCTTCCTATTTTTCTGAAGCTGCACTTATTAAATATAGAGTATTTGTAGAAATAGAGTATTTTATTGCTTTATGCCAAACAGATATAACGCAATTAAAATCCTTCAAAGAAAGTGATTTCTCTAAACTACGTTTGATTTACCAAAACTTTACTGACAAAGATGCGGAAATAGTGAAGGAAACCGAAAAAATAACAAACCACGACGTTAAGGCTGTAGAATACTTTATAAAAAGTAAATTCGATGCGCTAAATTTACAACAATACAAAGAGTTTATCCACTTTGGCTTAACCTCTCAAGACATTAACAATACAGCAATTCCATTTACGTTTAAAATTGCTTTAAACGAAGTTTACTACCCTGCTATTGGCGAAATGATTACCAAAATAAAATCATTAGCTACTGAATGGAAAGATATTCCTTTGTTGGCCCATACACATGGGCAACCCGCTTCGCCAACAAAATTGGGGAAAGAATTTTTAGTTTTTGCTGACCGTTTAGAAATACAGCTTCAAAATCTAAAAAACATACCTAATAGCGCTAAATTTGGCGGCGCAACGGGCAATTTTAATGCACATCATATTACTTACCCAAACATACATTGGATTGATTTTTCTAATCATTTTGTAAACAAAGTTTTACAATTAGACAGAGCGCAACATACCACACAAATTGAACATTATGATCAATTTGCAGCACAATGTGACGCTTTAAAAAGAATAAATAATATCATTATTGATTTTGATAGAGATATTTGGACTTACATATCAAAAAACTATTTCAAACAGAAAATAAAAGAAGGAGAAGTGGGTTCATCGGCGATGCCACACAAAGTAAATCCTATTGATTTTGAAAACGCAGAAGGAAATGCAGGATTAGCGAATGCTTTGTACGAGTTTTTTGCTGCAAAACTTCCTATTTCTCGTTTACAAAGAGATTTAACCGATTCAACCGTTTTAAGAAATATTGGCGTTCCGTTGGCACATAGTTTAATTGCCATTCAATCGACATTAAAAGGTTTAAATAAAATTATTTTAAATAATGATGTCATAGCCGCTGATTTGGATAACAATTGGGCTGTAGTTGCAGAAGCAATCCAAACCATTTTACGTAGAGAAAATTATCCTAATCCATACGAAGCATTAAGAGATTTGACACGTACTAATCAACAAATTACGAAGCAAACTTTAGCTGTTTTTATTGATGGTTTAGCAATTGATGAGGCTTTAAAAAGTAGTTTAAAAAACATTAGCCCATTCAATTACACTGGAG
The DNA here is from genome assembly GCA_019751895.1 of Sphingobacteriaceae bacterium. Lineage (GTDB taxonomy): Bacteria > Bacteroidota > Bacteroidia > Sphingobacteriales > Sphingobacteriaceae > Pedobacter. The sequence goes on from JAIEMU010000178.1 coordinate 2,030, forward strand.
TTTATTAAGCTAATTTAATGACCTAAATAAGACATCTATTTTAATTTAGATTAATTATTTTTGTGGAAAATAAAAAATCATGACAATAAACGTATATACAGAACAAACACCCAATCCAGCAACGATGAAGTTTATGGTAAATAAACTTTTAATCAATGGTAGTGAGGATTTTGCGACTAAAGAAAGCGCTGAAAAATCAGCTTTTGCGAGAGAATTATATAAATTCAATTTTGTGAATGGTGTTTTTTTCGCTAGTAATTTTGTCACCATCACAAAAACTGACGATGCCGAATGGAGCGATATTGAAGCAATTTTAAAAGATTTTGTGAAAGGTGCAGTAGAAAGTGAACTTAAAATTAAAGAAGTAAGTGATGAAAATTTAGTTTTTGAGGGCTCTGAAATTGAAATCAAAATTCAGCAAATTTTAAACGATTATGTAAGACCAGCTGTAGAGCAAGATGGTGGTGCAATTGCCTTCCGTTCTTTCAATGATGGTGTAGTAACTGTTGAATTGAGAGGTTCTTGCAGTGGCTGTCCATCTTCAACAATTACGTTGAAATCTGGTATAGAAAATCTTTTACAAAGAATGGTTCCTGAGGTTAAAGAAGTGGTTTCAGAAGCCTTATAAATCTACAAAACGTCTTATAATGTTTAATTATAAGACGTTTTTTTATTCTAAAATACTCATAAACAGATACACTTAGAATAATCATCAACATTCCATAAAAAACATCTTCCACTGGAATCGTTAAAATTCTAACGCTTAAATTTTCTAAATTATCGTACCAAACTACGGGTTTGTCTAAACCTGTACCTGTTAATATTCCGTTTACAATTAAAAATGGAATTAATAAAATTAGGTAGGCAAAATAAAATCTACTTAACCATTTTACCTTAAAAACCATTTCTAATAAAAAGATAACTCCACAAAGCAACGCTGCCGTTGTTGCCGTATATTTTTTATCAAAGGCAAAGAAAGCAAAGAAGGCAAGCAAGGTAAATAAGCTTATTGAAATTGTTTTTTTATAGGCTAAAAAGTAATCTTTTTTGATTAATATATCGAAACAATGGTAGGTAAACAAGCACGAATAAGGTATGCAAACAAAGAACATCAATTCTTCGAGAGGTAAATTAAAAAAATAATAACCCAACAAATAGTCTTTGTTAAATCCCCAAACAGCTAGATGCGTAAAAAAAATATCCCATGGCACAAAGGTGCAAAAAGTGAAAAATGTAGCTATTAAAACGGTTTTCCACTTTTTATAAAATTGCAACTTAGGATGGAAAGAAAAAATAAAAGGAACTATAAAAGCACCTAAATTAACCATTAAGTAAGTGTATTTCATACTATTTAGCTTTTAATGCTTCTATAAAATATTTCAAAGGCACCCACAACATCCCAAACGATTCTCCATCATGTTTCCCTAAATGTTTATGGTGCATTTTGTGCGCCCTTCTAATTGCTTTTAAATAAAAAGAATCGGCATTTCTAAAAATCTTAAATCGCTGATGAATAAAAATATCATGAATAAGAAAATAAGCAAAACCGTACACAGTGATACCAGAACCTATCCAAAAAAGAAAATTAAACTCGGTTTGAAAACCAAAAAACATACAAATCATGGCAGGAATTGCAAAAATCAAAAAGAAATAATCATTTTTTTCAAAAAAACTAGTAATTTCCTTTTGATGGTGATCTTGATGTAAAAACCAACCAAAGCCATGCATGATATATTTGTGAGCTAGCCATGCAACACATTCCATTGCAATAAAGGTGGCTAATACTATTAATACGTTGTTTATCATATCTTTTATTTATTAATTGTTTTTATTTTCTATTACTTTCAATAGGCATACTTTTAACCAAGAAGTATAATTATTAGGATTTAAGTCAATATCAATTAAGAGTGCTTCTGGAGATAAATATTTCCAAGCATTTACTTCAATTTTATTGAGATTTGGCTCTTCGTCTGAAAAACCAAAATACACATGATCAAATTCATGTTCAACCAATCCATTGTCAAAATTTGCTTGGTAGGTAAAGCTAAACATAAATTTCAATTCACACTTCATCCCCATCTCTTCTCTCAGTCTTCTGGATGCCGCGTCAATTGTGGGCTCATTAGGTTTGGGATGACTACAACAGGTATTAGACCATAATCCTGCTGAATGATACTTAGTTAAAGCTCTTTGCTGCATTAATATTTCGCCAGCAGAATTGAATACAAATATAGAAAAAGCACGATGTAATAATCCTTTTTCATGTGCCTCCATTTTTGGCATTAGCCCTATTTGCAAATCTTGTTCATCTACTAAAATTACTTCGTCCATCATTTAAAAGTTAACTTATCTGTTTTGCTACAATACTTACTTTGGTTCATATAGTTCTTAATTTTTTGCTTTAAATCTTCATCTTCAACAAATTGCCATTGACTTAAAATTACTTTTTTATCATTTTCAATATCATCGTTATAACCCAAAAAAAATGGAATATTGGTTTGAGAACAATAACGTAAAAATCTAATTTCTATATTTAAAATATCTTTTTTAACCGCTAATTCTAAATCTTTTTTACCAAGGTTAAAATATTTGAATTTATTGACAGGATTAAAAGCATGTTTTGCTATTAAAAGATTAGCTACGCCTTTATAAGCTAATAAAATTGGTAAATCTTGTTTTCTATCTACAATTGAATGTAATTTTTCAGCATTTTTTTTACTCGCTATCGAAGCATAATACAAGTTCCTTAATTCTTTTATCTCTATTTCGTAAGCAAAAACTAGTTTAGAAAAAAGAATGAAAATAAAAATGAATAGGAATTTTTTCACGCTAAATTTATTTTATTTCTTATCATCGCTTTGCACATAAACAAAAGTTTGAATCCATTTGAGATTCTAATTCTTGCTGTTGAAATTTTTGTAGCAGGTGTGTTTTTTATTTTTAAAAATAATTTTCGATAATAATAGTAAGCCAAATAAACCCCCATTTTAGATGAATTAGGGAGTAATTTAATACCAATTAATGCTTCTTTAAACTCTGCTTCAATATCATTTTCAATATTTAATTTATCTTGTTCTGAAAAAGAATTAAAATCAACATTTGGAAAATACGTGCGACCAAGTGTTTCAAAATCAGCATTAATATCTCTCAAAAAATTTACTTTTTGAAATGCAGAACCTAATTTCATTGCATAAGGTTTAAGTTTTTCATATTCCTTTTGATTGCCAGCAACAAAAATTTTCAAACACATTAACCCAACCACTTCAGCTGAACCAACGATATATTCTTTGTAGCTTTTTTCATTATAATTGATAGGCAACAAATCCATCTCCATACTCTTTAAAAAAGTATCAATCAATTCCCAATCAATCGAATAAGTATGTACAACATTCTGAAAATGATTAAGAACGGGGTTTAAGCTTATTCGTTGTTCTAAGGCTTCAACTGTATCATTTCTAAACTTTTGCATTAGAGTTACCTTATCAAAATCATGAAAACTATCCACAATTTCATCGGCTAGGCGCACAAAAGCGTACACACCATAAATAGGGTCGTGATTTTTTTTCGCTAAAAAAGAAATCCCTAATGAGAAGCTCGTACTGTAGGTTTTTGTAACGAATTTACTGCATTTTTTAGATACATTATCGAATAAAACTTTCATATTTTAAGGTTTGAAATATTTTAAAAGTTCATTAGCAGCAATTTGTCCTGAAATAATTGATGGCGGAACACCTGGCCCAGGAACTGTTAATTGTCCAGTATAAAATAAGTTTTTTACGTTTTGATTTCTTAGTCTCGGCTTGAAAATAGCGGTTTGAAAAAGTGTGTTTGCTAATCCATAAGCATTTCCTTTGTAGGCATTGTAATCATTTACAAAGTTAGAAACCGAATAGTCTTTTTTGTAAATGATGTTTGGTCTAATATCCTCTCCTAAATATTTAGTTAAACGTTCTATCATCACTTCAAAATAGTTTTCTCTAATCTCTGATGTATCATTCAATCCTGTAGCGATTGGCATCAACAAAAACAAATTCTCGTGACCCTCAGGCGCTACCGAATCATCTGTTTTTGAAGGGCAACAAACATAAAACAAAGGTGCAGTAGGCCATTTTTTGTCCTTATAAATTTCTTCTGCATGAAGATTCAAGTCTTCATCAAAAAACAAATTATGATGACTCAGCTTATCTATTTTTTTATTTACTCCTAAATAATAAATCAAACAAGATGGGGCGAAAACTTTTTTATCCCAATAACTTTCATCGTAATTTCGATAAGCTTCATCTAATAGTTTTTGTTCCACATGGTGATAATCTGCTGATGCAACCACCGCATCCACAGCAATTGGTTTACCATTTGAATGCACATAAGTAGCTAAACTATTTTCGACATCAATGTGTTCAATATTTTGTTCGGTTTTTATAACCACTCCATTTTCTTTGGCAATTTTTTCAAATGCTTCGATTACTTTCCCAAAACCACCCATTGGATAAAATGTTCCTTGTTTTAATCCTGCATAGTTCATCAAACTATACAAGGCAGGGGTATCTTTTGGCATTGCGCCCAAAAAAAGAACAGGAAATTCAAGAAGAGAAATCAATCTAGGATGCTTAAAAAACTGTCTTACATGTTTACTAAAAGCCGAAAAAAGTTGCAATTTAAGTGCGTCTTTTAGTAAATCGAAACGCATAAACTCTTTAATTGAGTGCGCTGGCATGTAGATAAAATCCTTCATCCCTACATTGTATTTATATTCAGCTTGATCGATAAATTTTCTCAGTTTATCGGCACTTCCTTTTTCAATTTGCTCAAACAATTCGCACAATTGTTCGAAATCAGCAGGAACCTCCATGCTGTCGTTTATGCCAAACACAATTTTAAAACCTGGGTCTAACTTTTTCAATTCATAAAAATCAGCCGTAGTGTGCCCGAATAAATTGTAATATTTTTCAAAAACATCTGGCATCCAATACCAACTAGGCCCCATATCAAAAACAAAACCATTGGTTTCGTAGGTTCTAGCTCTTCCGCCTATAATTTTGTTTTTTTCGTAAACTACTACTTCTTTTTTTTCTTTAGCCAAAACCGCAGCGGTAGCTAATCCTGAAAATCCCGAACCTATGATTGCTATTTCAGCCATTTTATTTATTTGCTATATCTATTAAAGTTTCTATATCTTGAACGTAAGTCATTCGTTTACTTTGTTTTATTTGATTACAAATTTCCGCATTTCCCGAAAAACAAATGTGTATATTTTTTAAATTCAATTCTAAACTATCCATT
>JAIEMU010000012.1 GCA_019751895.1 Sphingobacteriaceae bacterium
AGAATTATTTTCTCTGCACTCAAGGGAGATTTTAAAGGGGTAAAAGAAACTATTGCGGGTTATAAACTACTTTATAAAAAGATTTTATAATGAAAAAAATATCTTATTATCCTCGCTATGACCGATTAGGTGCTAGTTCTCGATTAAGGATTTACCAATTTTTACCAGAATTAATTAAAGATTATGATATTTCTGTAAACTATTTATTATCAAATCAATATGTAAAAAATATTTATACTAAAACACCTCAAAGTAAATGGGCGTTATTTAAAGCTTATTGCTCTAGGTTAATAAGTATTATAAAAGATGATGCAGATATTATTGTTATAGAGAAAGAACTATTTCCTTATTTGCCGTATATTTTTGAGAAAGTATTACTAAGAAATAAAAAGTATATCATTGATATTGATGATGCTTGGTTTCATATTTATGATCAGCATTCAAATAAGCTTATACAGAAGTTTATCGGTCCTAAAATTCATTTACTAATGCAATATTCGTGGTATGTATTTGCTGGAAGTCCTTACTTATTTGAAGTGGCAAAATCAGATCATGCTAAACAAGTTATTTTATTGCCAACCGTTGTAGATGCGAATAAGTATAGACCAAATATCTCTCAACCTGTCGAAAATTTAAATAGTATAGTAATCGGTTGGATTGGAACAAATGGTACTGTTAAATATCTTGATTTAATTTTTTCTGTTTTAGAGTCTGTAGCCGAAAAATTACCTGAAGTATCAATTGTCTTTAAAGTAATTGGTGCAACTATTTCAAAAAAATTAATGAATGTTAAGGTTGAAGAAATAGTTTGGAGTGAGAGTGATGAGGCTCAACAGATTGTTTTATTTGATATTGGCATTATGCCATTAGAAAATACACTGTGGGAGCAGGGTAAATGTGCTTATAAATTAGTTCAATATATGGCTTGTGGTAAAGCAGTAGTTGCTTCTAATATAGGAGCAAATAATTCAGTAGTCATTCATAATAATACGGGTTTATTGTGTAGTGATCCATTAGAGTGGGAGTCTGCTATAATTCGGCTAATTACAGATAAAGAGCTTAGAGCTCAATATGGAATAAATGGACGGATAAGATTTGAACAGAATTATAGCATGGAACAAAATCTAATTAAGATGAAAGAAATTTTTAATGCGTAAGTTAACGTGTTTTGTTATTAGTTTTTTATATGCTTCATTTGTATTTGCACAACCTAAAATTAGTTGTCCTGATGACGGTAAACAAGATGCGACTAGTTGCCTTCAGAAGTATATTGAGTCATCAACGTTATTAGCAAAACCAGTTATCTTAGGTTCAGGTACATATAGAATAACTTCGAGCTTAGTAATTCCATCAAATATTAAAATCATTGGAAAAAATACTACCTTATTTTTAGATAGCAAAATTTCAAATACTAAATTATTAACTATCAATGGTGAAAGCAATATTGATATTTCTGGCATTAGTTTTATAGCTGGAGGACTTTTTAGTGAAAGCGTTTACGCTAGTCAATTTACTAATTTAAAATCGCATAGTGGAATTGGTTTTACTAATGGTTTTAGTGCAGTGTTTGTAAGTGGTTGTTCTAAAAATATTTCAATAACGAATAATAAGTTTTCTGGATTTGATTTTGGAATTAATCATCAGACTAATTGTCCTCTTAATTCTACTAAAGTGTTTTATAATAACAATACTTTTAGTAATTTGGGGCAAGCCGCTGTTTTTATTATAAATGGTTCTAATATTCAAATTAAGAATAATCATATTGATTCGGTTTTAGGTAATATTGTTGTTAATAATGCGCCAAATTTAGCAGATGCAAAATTTGCAGATGGTATATTTGTTAGTGGTGTAAATAATGTAGTTATAGAAAGCAATAATATTAGTAATATTAAACGCATTGGAATTGTTGTTGAAAAGGTTTATGATGCGAAATTAAATCAAGATATTGTTAATGATAAAGTACAAATCATAAATAACAAAATTTTAAATGTAAATGGAAGTCGTGGTACTGAGTGTAACGCAGGTATTTGGGTTGAACCGTTTGCTACAAAAAATAATCCAAATTACTATAGAACAAATCATGTGATAATTAATGGAAATTATATTGATAATATGGGTGCTGAATCTGGAGCTCATATTCAATATGGAATTTTTAGCGGAGGTTTAAATTCTGTTATATCAAATAATATCATAAAAAATTTCACAAATATTAATTTTGGTCCTTTTTTAAATGTTAATACTAATGCTACTAATTCAAGTGGTGGTATATATTGTGTGTATGGAAATCAAATCATTAATAATAATAAATTAATAAATAATAATGTTGGTATATTAATAAATCCAACTGATTTTTTGTCCTCATATAAGTTTGAAAGTAATTATTTTTATAAAATAAAAATGCAATACTATCCTGTAAATTTTTTAGGACAAAATAAATAATTAATGATTTTAATAAGTTATAAATATTTAGAGGTATTTAAAAAGATTGAGATATGAAAAAAATATTATTTATTGATAATACCGCCCATCATTTACTGGGTCAGCTCCATTTGATGAATGGCTTTAAAGCCCATGGATTTAACGTCGAATGCTTAGTTCCAGATGATGGAGACTATTTTGTTAAAATAAATGAGTTAGGGTTTAAATGTCACTCTATTCAGCTTGATGGTAAGTCTAGAAGCATTTTCAAAAATCATGCCTTGATCAGGAAGTACAATCATGAGTTTTTTAAGATAAAACCAAGCTTAATTTGTTCTTTTACAATCAAGCCAAATCTCTATGGTGCAATGGCAGCAAGAAGTCATAAAATACCATTCATTGCAGGTGTGACTGGTTTAGGTACCGCATTCATGAAGAAGAACTTATTAAATAGCATTGTCGTTAGATTGTATCAATTTGCATTTAAAGACGTAAATTGTGTGTTTTTTCAAAATAATGATGATCGACAAACTCTAGAACATAAAAAGATAATTCATAAACGTACTTTATCAATTGCTTTACCTGGTGATGGTGTTGACTTGCAAAAATTTCAATATGTTGAAAAGTTACAAACCCAAAACTATCAATTTGTATATGCTGGAAGAATCATTGCAGATAAAGGTATATATGAGTTAATTGAAGCATTTAGAGTGGTAAAATCCAAATATGCCAATAGCAAACTTATTTTAATTGGCAATTATTTCCCTGGTAATCACAGCGCTATTTATGAAAGTGAAGTTAATCAATGGGTTGACGAGGGACTAATAGAGTATCATGGTATGGTTGACAATGTTGAAGAATATATTACTAATTCTGATTCTGTAGTATTAGCATCCTATCGTGAGGGTCTTCCTCGTGTATTATTGGAAGCCTCAAGTATTGGGAGAGTAATAATTACAGTTGACAGTATTGGTTGTAAAGATGTCGTTGAAGATGGAGTTACTGGTTATATGGCAAAAGTTAAAGATGTGGACTCATTGGCTCAAGCAATGATTAAATTTATCGAGTTACCACATGATGAAAAAGTAAAAATGGGTAAAGCTGGACGACTTAAGATGGAACGTGAATTTGATCAAAAAATAGTGATAAACAAATATCTAGAAGTCGCTAACCAACTGCTACATGCTAAAGAGTAAAAATATGATTAACTCACGAAAAATTGAAGATTTGCACCCTAAATTGCAAGAGCTTTGCCGCCAATTCCTTGCGGATTGTCTAGCCGCTGGAGTTGAGGTTGCGATTACTTCAACTTATCGCGATAATGAGTATCAAAATTTCCTGTATGCCAAAGGCCGCAGCGATAAGAATAGTAAAAAAGTTACCAACGCCAAAGGCGGTGATTCAATTCATAATTATCGCTTGGCCTTTGATTTTGTTCCATTGCTCGCTGGTAAGCCGCAGTGGAATGATCTTGATTTATTTAAGCGCTGTGGTGCTTGTGCTATGCTCTTGGGGCTAGAGTGGGGCGGTGAATGGACGAGCTTTAAAGACTATCCGCATTGCCAATTTACAAATGGCTTAATGCTTAGTGAGTTAAAGTCTGGTAAAACGCCTGTTTTATAGAGTTATACCACTATGAATTTGCAATAGTGCTAGATAATTTTTCAAGGTTCCTATGCGTATATTTTTGTCACAAATAAGTGTTTTTTTAGATAAACAAGATAAGAAATCATTTTTTATTTATATCCTTGCTCTTATATTTAGTGGTTTGATTACTATTGTTGGTATTGGCACGGTAATTCCTCTGGTTGTAGTCTTGATTGATCCTGAGAAAGTAGCGCGTTATTTACCAGTTGGTTTTGGTGTCAAGAATACAGTCTCCGTCTGTGTTTTTCTGATGATATTTGCATTTATTGTCAAGAATGTTGTAGCTTTTGCTCTGATGTGCATTCAGTCCAAATTTCAAACTCAACTTTCTGCTAAAATTCGCAATAAATTATTTCGCAATTATTTACGCTCACCAATGATTTTTCATAAAAACAATTCTTCGTTAACCATGATTAACAATGTCAGCTATCAAGTGCAAAATCTGACTAATAGTGTTATCTTACCATTTGGGGTTTTAATTACGGAAAGCTTAGTTAGTGGTATTATGTTATTGGTATTATTATTCATCAAGCCTTGGTTGGTTATTGTCTTAGCCATCTCATTTGTGATAATAATTGGTGGCCTAATGTCTATAGTTCGTGTAAAATCTAAGCGCTATGAACATTTACGTGCAGATAATTTATCTGGATTAAACCTAATTGCTAACAATGCCTTAGGTAGTATCAAAGAAACTAAACTCTATAATCAAGAGGATAGCTTTATTAGCAGATTTGAGAATCTTTCTATTCACCTCCAGCATATGGAAACTTTATTCTTGAATATTCAACAAAGCTCAAGATTTATTATTGAAACCGTTGCTGTAGTAATAATGCTGTTATTAATTTATTTTTTGATCTTGTTAAACCAGTCTGGATTTGAACTTTTGCTTATTTTGGCAGTTTTCTCATTACTATCCTCGCAGCTTTTGCCGAGCTTAAATCGCTTAATGATGGCTATTTCACGCATCCAGATTAGTTTACCTTTATTGAAGAAGGTACATGCGGCATATATCGAGGTGCAAGATGTCACGTTATCACCAGATCGCACGGCAAACTCAAGTGCGATTAACTTTGCTAGAGAAATTGAGTTAAAAGATATCTCGTTTAATTATGGGCAACAGAATATCTTAAAAAGTGTTAGTTTAACAATCCCTAAAGGGGTTAAAGTCGCTTTGGTCGGTGGATCTGGCGCGGGTAAGTCCACCTTAATCGATGTCTTGATGTGTCTTCTGCCGTCTGCCTCTGGTCAAATTATGGTGGATAATGTGCCAATCACTAGTGAGAATATTCAGGCATATCAAAAATTATTTGCATATGTTCCACAAAGTATTTATCTTTACGATAGCTCGATTTTAAGAAATGTTGCTTGTTATGATTCACCATCTGAGATTGATGAAAATCAAGTTTGGTCAGCACTGCGTTTTGCTGGTTTAGAGGATTTTGTGAGAAACTCTCCCCATGGTCTCGATACTCATGTTGGGCAAAATGGTCAGCGCTTATCTGGTGGTCAGCAGCGTAGAATTGGTATCGCCCGCGCGATTTATTTAAACCCATCAGTTTTGGTAATGGATGAACCAACTAATGGTTTGGATGCCTTAGTAGAAGCTCAAATAATTCGTGAGTTATTGAGTAAAGATATAACGGTTTTACTAATAACCCACAAAATTGAGATATTATTAAATTTTGCAATAGTATATAATCTTGAATTCGGAAAACTAAAAATTCAGGCTTAATTAGGAAAGGAGATTTTCATGTTAGAAAAGTCATATATTGTAAACTCTCAAGGTGTTTACTCGGATAATTTCGATGGTGAGGCGGTAATTGTTAATCTAAATCTAGGAAATTATTATAGTGTTCGTGATGTCGCTAGTGCAATTTGGAGCTCATTACAGCTTGGCGTTAGTTTAAGTAATCTGGCTGATCAAATTTCATCTCATTATAATTCTGATAAGGCTATTGTCGCTGCTGATTTACTCGCTTTATTTGAGCATTTATTTAACGACAGCATGATTGTTGAGTTTAATGATGGTAGTGTTTCAGCTCTTGATACTAGTTTGTTACCTGCGCAATATTCGGCGCCACAATTAGAAACGTTTAGCGATTTGCAAGATTTATTCTTACTCGATCCAGTGCATGCGGTCGATGATAAATTAGGTTGGCCGATTAAGCCAGCAACAAAATGATTGCTACAATTAACCAAGCTGATTTTATGCAGTGGTGGCTTGAGTGTACGAATATTTGTGCCGAAAAGCAAATCAAAGAGCACCGCCACTATAAGATCGGTGAAGAAGTTTTATTGGTCAATTTTTATCAAGAGGATAATTCTTTCTTCCATGAGGCTATTGCGCATAATATAATTAGTCACCCATCTTCAACCAATTTTCAAATCGCTGTTATTGATGCAGCTAAGACTGGCATTAGTTTTAATTTAGATTTAATCAGGCAGTATCGGGATAAACTCGCCACCAATCATTTTGCCAAAAGTGAAGATGGGCGTTTTGTGCTATATTATCAACTTGAAGAAAATTATGTTAATTTACAGCTTGTAGATAAGCAAAGCCAAAAGGCGATCTGTTGGTTTACGAAGGTTGATGATATTCCAGCTTGGGAAAAAAGTTTTCCGTTTAGACAAATATTATATGTGTTTTATGAAAATAGCGATTATTGCATGATACATGGTGCCGGAGTTGCCTTTGCTGGCTCTGGGGTTATCATAACTGCTAAGGGTGGTTCTGGTAAATCTACGGCGGCATTAGCTTGTCTGGCTGGTGATTGCGATTATGTTGGTGATGATTTTATATTATACAATCTAAAGACCAAGTATATGTATAGTTTGTACAATGTTGCTAAGTTAGAGTTTCATCAATTGGGATTATTTAGTGATTTTAATGATATTCTCGTGGCAAGTAATACTGACATGCAAAAACAGCAGCTATTTTTATATCCTAAGTTTGCCAACAAGTTAGCCAATAAAGTAAAAGTAAAAGCCGTATTGGTACCTAAATTTGCGGCTGAGTTAGAAGAAAGTAACCTTGAACCAAGCTCGGTGTCATTATCGGTGATTTCGATGGCTCCAACAACGATTTTTTTATTAAAAGCTGGCAAAGAATTATTTGCCTCTCGTTGCTCCTCGGTAGATACGCGGGCGATAATTATTGCTTTCATAAATTTTAAAAGAAATCTTCAAAGGATTTCCAATCCTTGCTGTCATTAACTGACTGACCTTCTTT
>JAIEMU010000069.1 GCA_019751895.1 Sphingobacteriaceae bacterium
ATCCTGAACGCAGTGAAGGATCTAATCGCACGTAGAGCCATTGCAGGTTGGTTTTCGTCACTTCTCTCCGTAGTGTTAAGCGAAGCGTGAGTATAAACAATCTCTTCGGAACGCTACGGATAGATACGTTTTTTTTCGGTTAAAAAAAGAAAGCGACTTTTTTAGGGTCGCTTTCTTGTAATTATAAAAAAATGAAAAGGTTTATTTTTTCTTAAACCATCCTTTGATGCGTTTTGAATTGCTATCAGATAACAAATACATACAAGGCACCAATATTAAGGTTAAGAAAGTGGCAAATACCAAGCCAAATATCATTGTCCACGATAAAGGTCCCCAGAAAGCTACATTGTCGCCTCCGAAGTAAATGTGTGGATTGAACTCTGTAAACAAGGTTGTAAAGTCTAAATTTAAACCTACCGCTAAAGGAATTAATCCTAAAATGGTAGCTGTTGCAGTTAATAAAACGGGTGTCATACGAGTTACACCAGCTTCAATCACAGCATCTTTTACAGACATGCCTTGTTCGATAAGTAAATCGGTAAATTCTACCAGTAAAATTCCATTACGAACCACAATTCCCGCTAGGGCTACAATTCCAATACCGCTCATCACCACCGACATTTCCATACCAAAAATGGTGATGCCCAACAATACGCCGATGATACTGAATAAAATTTCACTTAATATAATAAGCGGTTTGCTGATGGAGTTAAATTGAATGATTAAAATGATGAGAATTAAACCCAATGAGATTAACATGGCATTGCCTAAAAAAGCGGCAGTTTCCAATTGTTCTTCTTGCGCACCAGCCATTTTTACACTTACGCCCGCTGGGGTTTTAAATTGGTTGATTTCGCTTTGAATATTTGCCACTACTTCGTTTCCGTTGTAAGGTTTTACTACGTTTGAAGAAAGGATGATAATTCTTTTGCTTTGCTTACGCTTGATTCCGCCGTAGGTATTCACATAATCCACTTTGGCAAAAGAAGACAAAGGTACTTGACGAACCATGCCACCCATACCCATATCTCGGTAGGTTACTTTCATGTTGCGCAATGCATCTAAATTGTTGCGTTGGTCTTCTTTGGCTCTCAGGTTTATTTCATAATCTTCATCTAAATCTCTGAATTTTGAAACTTCTTTGCCAAACAAGGCGGTACGCATATCCATACCAATTTGACCAGTAGAGATACCTTCACGATTCGCTCTTTCTCTGTCAATATCGAAAATAATTTCTGGTTTGTTGTTTAAGAAATCGGATTTCAACTCCTCTACACCAGGGATTTTTTTAGCGGTTAAGTATTTTTTTAACCTTTCTGAAACATTTACAATCGAGTCTAAATCGTCGCCCGTAATTTCAATGCTAATCTCTTTGGCAGTAGGAGGGCCTCCTTGTTCTTGGTTTACTGAAATTTCAGCACCAGGAATGTTTTTTACGGCGGCTCTAATTTTATCTAAATAGGTATAAGTTCTTTCACCTGTGCGGTGTCCAAATTCTACAAAAGCAACAGTTATTTTGCCTTTGTTGGCATATTTACCTTGGTCCTCGTCTTGTGGGTCGGTTACACCAACGGTCACATTTGATAAAATTGAGGAAACATCTTTATTATTTTTTCCACCCACTACAGCACTTACTTTTTGCTCTACTTTTTTCACTACTTCATTGGTATAAGCTTGGTCGGTGCCAATTGGCAAACTCACATACACATAAATAAAGTTGGGGTCTCCGTTAGGGAAAAACACTACTTTAGGTGGTACTACGGTCATAATTCCGATGGTAACGAAAAACAAACCTACCGTTCCCCATAACATGGTTCTAGGGTAGTTTAATGCTTTTCTTAGCAAGCGCTCATATCTTTTTTGGAAGTTTGGCCAAGTCGTTTGTTGGAATTTTTTAACCGCATTTTCCAATACAAAGTGATTTAGCAAATACATCAAGATAAAACAAATCATCAAGTTGCCCAATCCAAAAGCGATTAAATAAGCCAAAATGGTTAATAATCCCATAATAAATACGGTTTTCTTAACGCCTTTGTCAAACGTTGGACGTTTCATTTCGTGGTCTTCAATTTCCATAAAATCAACCGCAAATACAGGATTGATAATGTAAGCCACTACCAAGGATGCCAATAAAGTGATGATTAAGGTAATCGGCAAAAAGAACATAAATTCACCAATAATACCTGGCCAAAACAATAACGGCACAAAAGGGGCTAAAGTGGTTAATGTACCCGATAATACAGGAAGAAACACTTCACCTGCGGCCATTTTAGCGGCTTTTACAATGGGCACTTTCCCATTTTCGAAAATACGGTGCGTGTTTTCAATCACCACAATGGCATCATCTACCACAATTCCCAAGCCAAGCAGGAAGGAGAAGAGCACAATCATGTTCATCGTGAAGCTAAAGCCCATTATTCCGCCCAAGGCTGGCATAGCAATAAAGGCAATAAACATCGAAAGGGGTACAGATAAGGCAACGAAAATGGCATTTTTTACGCCCATAAAAAACATCAAAATGATGGTTACCAATATGAAACCAATAATGATGGTGTTAATTAAATCGTGTAAAGTAACACGTGTTTTTTCCGACTGGTCGCCTGTAACGGTAATGTCTAAGTTTTTAGGCAAAGTCGTTGCTTTCATTTCTTTAATCAAGGCATTGATTTTGTCAGATGCTTCGATTAAGTTTTCGCCACTACGTTTTTTTACGTTTAAGGTAATTACATTTTTACCATACAATGAAGCGTAACTTTCTTGTTCTTTAAAACCATCTTTCACCTCGGCAATGTCACGCAAATAAACCGATGAACCCATTGGGGTTTTGATAACCAAGTTGGTAATTTCATCAGCTGTTTTGAAGTCTTTTTTAATGCTCAACGAACGGCGAACGCCATCTGCTTTTACATCACCACCCGAAATGGTTAAATTTTCGTATCCTACTGCACGTTCAATGTCGCCAAATGAAATTTTTGAGGCCGCCATTTTGTTTAAATCGACATTGATTTGAATTTCTTGCTCCAAAGCGCCCACAATATCTACACCCGATATTTCTTTAAAGGCTTCAATCTTGTCTTGCAATAATTTAGCATACTTTTTTAAGCTTTTTAAGTCATAATCGCCAGACAAATTGAGGTACATAATTGGCAAATCTGCCAAATTGATGTCAGCAACTTCGGGGTCGTTAGGCAAATCGTTAGGCAAATCTTGTTTTGCTTTGTCCACCGCATCTTTTACCCTTTGCTTGGCAATTTTTATATCTACATTGGTATTAAATTCAGCCGTAATGATGGAGAAATTTTGATACGAATTGGAGGTTATTTTTTTTAATCCTGCGGTCGATTTTAATTGCTTCTCTATTTGCTTGGTTACTAAAGTTTCCATGTTGGCTGGCGAAGTACCAGGGTAAACGGTTTGCACAAATATTTTAGGTACAATTACCTCTGGAAAATTCTCCTTAGGAAGACTTTGGTAAGTCAACAGCCCGATGATGGAAATGATAATCGCAAAAGCATAAATTGCTGTTTTGTTATCAATTGCCCAGCTCGAGGGTTTAAATTCTTTGTTAATATCTTTCATCTTATTTTTTTGATTAGTTAGTTGATTGAACTAAAATTTAACTTTATCGCCTTCGTTCAAATCCTGAATACCCGTAACAATAATTTTATCACCCGTTTTAATGCCTGATAAAATCTCTGCTTTTCCGTTTGAAGTTTTGCCAATTTTGATTACCGATTTTGTAGCAATACCATCTACAAAAAGATATACATAACTTTCGCTTTCAGATTTCAAAATCGCACTGATAGGCACTACCAAAGCATTGCTGTTGTTGTAATCTGTGATTTTTAACAAAGCCAACATGTTGGGTTGATATTTTTTATTTGAAGGTAATTTTACTTCAATTTCGTAACTTCTTGAAACTGGATCAATCGTTTTTGAGGCGTAAGAAATGCTGGTTTGTAACGAATCAGCTGCATCAGGCAGGATTACATTTACCTTTCCGCCTTGCATAATTCTTCCTGCATAAGACTCCGAAACCATTGCTTTTGCTTTCAAATTATTGGCATTTACGACCCTTACACCCGAAAATCCTGGCATTACCGTTTGACCTACTTTTAAATCCATGGCGTCAATAATACCATTTATCGGAGATTTTATTTTGTACAAAGCCAATTGTGATTTAGTAGTTTCCATTCTGCGTTCGGCACTTTCTTTTTGTGTTTTTGCACTGATAAATTGCACTTCAGTACCAATTTTTTGGTCCCACAGATTTTTTTGGCGGTTGTATAAATTGTTGGCCAAGTCTATTTGTGTTTGTATTTCTGCCATACTTTGACGCAATACTTTGTCGTCTATCTGTGCAATTACTTGTCCTTTTTTTACCGATTGTCCTATTTTAACAAACACTGCGCTCACCAAACCTGCGGCCTCTGGTGTAACTTGTAAATTTTCTTCGGCATCTATCTTGCCTTGAATTTCTAAGTAATTTTTAAACACACTTGGGTTCACTTCATAAACGGCTACTTCTTTCACAGCAGTTTCTTGGCTGCCCACTTCGTTTTCTAAAGCCGAAATTTTAGCATTCAATGCTACTTGTTCTTTTTTAAGTTGTACTAATTCGGCTTTTTTGTCTTTTGCTTTTTCGCTACATGCGCTTAAAAATGCGATGGCGCCTATAAATAATATTTTTTTCATGGTATCTATTTTTTTTGATGATTAGTAGTTAAATTTTCCTAGCGCTTTATCTAAGTTTACTTTGCTAATGAGCAAATCAAATAAGGCATTGATGTAATTTGTTTGTGTTTCTTTAAGTGAGGTTTCGGCAGTGACTACTTCTAAGCTAGAACCCACACCTTGCTCGTATTTGAATTTTGTAACCCTTAATATCTCTTGTGCCAAATCCATATTTCGTTTTTGGTTTTCAAGTGATTTTTGCCCGTTTATATAACTTGTTTTGGCTTGTGCGGTTTCTAAATTAATTGCATTTTGCAAATTCAAAATGCTATTGTTTGTTTTTAAAATTTCTAGTTTCGCATTTCTAACTTGGTAAATACGCTGTCCACCCGATATAATTGGTAAAGATAGTTTTAAGCCCACTACGGTTGTAGGAAAACTCATGCGATATAAATCAGAGAAGCTATTGTTTAAATAATTTGCTGAAGTGCTAAAAAAACCAGCTAAAGTAGGAAGAAACTCACTTTGGTAACGTTTCAAATCCAATTCATTTAATTTCTTTTGTGTTTGCAAAAGCGAATATTCTATTCTGTTTTTGTAAGCAGTGCTATCTTTCTCAACGGCTTCGCTGGCATTTGAAACAACATTAATTTTGTCCGTAAAAGTTGCTTTTGTGTCAATAGGCATGCCCATCTGGAATTTTAATAAATTGCTGTTTAATTCCAATAAACGAACTACATTTTCTCTTTCCGTGGTCAAGTTGTTGTAAATTACACTTAATCTATCTACGTCAATCTGCTCTACAAATCCATTTTTAAACAATTCTTTTGTGTCGCTCAATGCTTTTTGTAAGCGAATTAAGTTGGCATCTAATAAGTTCAATTGTTCGTTGCTCACCGAAACGGAATAATAAGCCTTGGTAACGGCAACTGCGGTTTCTATTTTACTGCGGTTGTAGTTTTTGATAGAAAGTTCTTTGAAAACTCTTGAAGCTTGCAAGCCAACCAGATAAGAGCCACTAAAAATCAATTGTGAAGCTTCTAAAGTTGCACTTGAATTGTAATTGGTGCCAAATTGTACCGGAACCATTGTGCCTTTAGGCTGTCCTACAATTTCTCCGGGCAATAAGCTAGTCGGAATTTTAATGAAGTTTTGAAAACTTGCCGAGCCATTTACTTGAGGTAAACCAATGCCAATTGTTTTTTTTACGGTATTGTCCGCAATTTTTTGGTCTATTTCGGCATTCAAGATATTGGTTTGATGTTTCAAAGCATAATCTACCGCTTGCCTTAGACTAAACTCAGCGATGCTGTCTTTCTTTTGTGCTTTACTAGGTAAAAGCCATAATAAGCACAGAAATAGTAAAATTATTTGTCTGTTTTTCATATTTTATTTTTGTTCATTTAATAATTGTTTATATTTATTAGTTTGCTCTAAGCCTTTGTTGTTACAAATTCCGTATAGAAAATGTTCTGTGATTTCAATCATTACTTCTGTAATGCTGTATTTGTTGAGTGTATAAGTTTGATGTTGATTAAAGGTAATGTCGTTTTGGTCTAATCGCATGGCAGTTAGAATGTCTATATTGATTTCTTTTCTAAAAAAACCTTCTTTAACACCTCTTTTTAAATTGTTTTTTATAGTTTCAGCCAATGTTTTATCTCTAAACTCTCTAAACATAAGCCATGCTTTGCTGTGATACTTTTGCAAATCGTAAAAAATGGTAGGATTGATGTTGCGCAGTATTTCACTCATGCAATTAATAGCAAAAAATATCTCATGCACCGCATTTTCTGACTTTTCAAGACTTTCTTTCATTATCCTTGTTTGCGATTCTAAGTTTTTCGCCATGATGATGTTTACCAGTTCGTCTTTATCTTTATAATGCTGATAAATCGTTTTTTTACTAATACCCAAATGTTTGGCAATGTCATTCATGGTCACACTTTTGAAACCATACTGGCAAAATAACTTATCTGCTTCTTGTATAATGTATTCTTTAGTTTCCAATCTTTTACTTTTAATAAATAACGATACAAAACTATGGAAACTTTTTTTAATTCCAAAGTTTATTTTAAAAATAAACTTCATAGACAACAAAAAAGGCGTTTCAAGTAATTGAAACGCCTTTTTTTTGTTAAAAATATTTTTTATTTTTGGTAGTATGCTTGAAAAGTTAAACTTCCAGCTGTTGCTTCAGTAGTTGGTACATCTCCTGTTGCAGCGCTTACCAAGATGAACCCATATTTTCCTTGAGCAGTTTTAAAGAAAACCAATTGATTTGCGCTTACAGTAATTGAAGGACTTGTAGGTTCTGCTGCTGTTTTTTCAAGATTAATTGCATCATAATTTACAGTTGCTGTACCATCAGTTTTGTTAAGATCGTTAACAGATACTTTGGTTGCTAATTTGAATCTTGTCGCATTTCTAACAGTCCAAGTTGCAATTTGAGTGTTTGGTTTACTTGGGTCTTTTATATGACCAGTCCATTGAGTTGTATAAATAGCCGTTGCATCATCCGAATCAGGAGAGATAATTTTGTTACCTCCATTAGCTGTTGTTCTACTTACATAGCCCAAATCAATTTTGCTTTGACTTGCTTCTGAAGCGCCACCTTT
>JAIEMU010000052.1 GCA_019751895.1 Sphingobacteriaceae bacterium
TATCCGCGAATGCTTGAAACTGTTGTTCTATTTAATTAAATCCATGAAATCTTTTTTAAAAAAATTGTTGATAGGAAGTGCTGTAAAATCCTCTAAATCGGAATACAACCCCATTCAAAAACGTATTCAAAACATTAAAGCAATTTGGAACAACAACCATCAAGACGACAATGGAATTGAAAAAGTGGTGCGTTTGTTTCTTTCTTCCTCGATATTACTTTTTCCAGGGGTTTATCTCAAATATTTGGCAAACAAAAAAGGCAGCGAATACAGGGATTTGGCAATCGATTTTTATATTTTATTAAAAATTTCTTTCCCATTGTTGATTTTAGTCAACCACTGGCAGCAACATCCCTTTGTAATTGCCTTGATGATTTATGTTTTGATAGAAACTATTTTATATATCCCTACTTTGATATTTGCTTCGGACACTTTTTCACAACCCCGTTCCTATAAAAGGTCAATGCTTTTGCTTTTTTTTAATTATTTGGAAATTGTACTTGCTTTTGCGGTGCTATACACCTGCGGAAATTTCCTAAACAAACCTTTTAGCAGTAGTTTTGATGCCATTTACTTCAGCATCATCACCTCCGCCACGGTTGGCTACGGCGATTTTTTCCCCGTTACCTATATCGGTAAAATTTTGGTAAGCATTCAATCCTTGTTGTTTTTATCTTTTATGGTCTTGTTTTTAAATTTCTTTGCCACCAAGATAAAAAACAAAGGATATTTCGACCACGATAAACAACACTAAGTAAAGCTTATTTTTTAGGTATGAATAAATAATTGTATCTTTGGAGCGAAGCAGAATTTCTTTATCATTTTAAAGCATTCGCAAGTTAGTCTATCCACAAATGATTGTTCTAGCTTCTTCGTAAAATAATTACACACTTAAAAAATATAAAATTTTGTTATTTAAAGAATTAAATTTAATTGAGCCTATTTTAAAAGCGCTTGATACCGAAGGTTATACACAACCAACACCCATACAAGAACAGTCTATTCCTACCATTTTATTGGGTAAAGATTTATTGGGCTGTGCCCAAACAGGAACAGGGAAAACGGCAGCTTTTGCCATTCCGATGTTGCAGTTATTGAGTGAAAAACACATCAACACCAAAGCTTCTAAAAACATAAAAGCTTTAATTTTGACACCAACAAGAGAATTGGCGATTCAAATTGAAGAAAGTTTCAAAGCTTATGGTCGCAACCTTAATTTACGCCACTTGGTTATCTTTGGCGGGGTTGGGCAACATGCACAAACCGAAGCATTGAAAAAAGGCGTAGATATTTTGGTAGCTACACCAGGAAGATTATTGGATTTAATGAATCAAGGCTTTATCGACTTAAAGTCGATTGAGATTTTTGTGTTAGATGAGGCCGATAGAATGCTGGATATGGGTTTTATTCACGATGTGAAAAAAGTAATCGCCAAACTTCCTGCCATTCGTCAAACCTTGTTTTTCTCGGCTACCATGCCTGATGAAATTCAAAAATTAGCCAATACGATTTTAAAAAATCCTACCAAAGTAGAGGTAACACCTGTGTCAACTACCGCTGAAACCATCGTTCAATCGGTGTATTTTGTAGATAAGCCAGATAAAAAGAAGCTTTTAATTCATTTATTAAAGGATAAAAGTATTGTTACCGCTTTGGTTTTTACCCGCACCAAGCATGGGGCAGACAAAATAGCCAAAGATTTGTGCTTAGTAGGTATCAAATCGGAAGCGATTCACGGAAATAAATCTCAAAATGCTAGACAAAGGGCATTAACGAACTTTAAAAATAAAAGTATTCGTGTTTTGGTAGCTACCGATATTGCGGCAAGAGGAATTGATATTGATGAATTGACACATGTTTTTAATTATGAGTTGCCAAACGTGCCAGAAAGTTATGTGCACCGTATCGGACGTACAGGAAGAGCAGGCGCCAATGGTGTAGCCATCTCTTTTTGCGATGCTGAAGAAAATGAATACTTAATTGACATTCAAAAAGTAATTAAAATTACCATTCCTGTAGTTGACGATCATCCTTATCCATTAAGTTGGCAAAGTATGTTGGCGCAAAAAGAAGTAAAACGCAAACCACAAGGAGCAAGCAAATCGGGAAACCCTAGAAATGGTAGCGGACAAAGGAAATTTAACAACAGAAGAAGAGATTAGAAAAAAATAAATTGAATTTAGTTTTGTTTTTAGATAAACAAATGTAATTTAGCTTAGTGTTATTTAGACACTATACCAAACTAACTTTATAAACATGATTTTAATTGCCGACGGAGGTTCCACCAAAACAACTTGGTGTTTGATTAATGAAACTGGGGAAAAAAGTATATTCAATACAGAGGGATATAATCCATATTTTTCGGGTAAAGATTACATTATCGACTCTTTACAAGGTACTTTGCCTAAAGATTTAGATTTAACTAAGATTACAGAAGTACATTATTATGGTGCGGGTTGTTCAACCGATATAAATAAAAAAATTGTAGCCGATGCGATGCAATTTGTTTTTAAAAGTGCAACCGTAGTCAGTATTGGCCATGATTTGTTGGCATCTTGTAGAGCTTTATTAGGAAAAGATGCAGGTTTTGCCGCTATTTTAGGCACAGGAACAAACACTTGTCTATACGATGGCGATGATATTACGTTAAACATTGATTCTTTGGGTTACTTTTTGGGCGATGAGGGAAGTGGTTGCTTTATTGGTAAACGCATTTTGAGCGATTACATGAAAGATTACATGCCACCTGCTGTAAGAGAGAAGTTTTTTAAAACGTATGGCTTAACCAATGACGATATCTACGATCATATTTATTATAAACCATTGCCAAATAGATTTTGTGCGAGTTTTAGTAAATTTTTATTCGATATTCAAGCAGAGCATAAAGACTATGTGCATGGAATTGTACACTATGCCTTTACAGCTTTCTTTGAGAATTTAGTAATTCATTATCCTAATTATAAAAGCCATAAATTAAACTGTATCGGTTCGGTAGGTTTTAGTTTTAAAGATGTTTTGTGTGAGGTAGCCAATCAATATGAAATGGAAGTTGGAAAAATTATCCGTTCACCAATAGATGATTTAGTGAGTTTTCATTTGAATCATAAATAAAAATAATTGTTTACTTTCGTTGATTAAAGTCTTTCTGTTTATAAACCAGAAAGACTTTTTTATAGGCTATTTATTTAATTAAAAATACATTGAAATATGAAGTGGATTAAAATAATGTTGTTGTTGTTTGTTTTTAAAACAAATGTTTATGCACAAAGTAAAAACGAACCTTTACCGGCTAATTGGTACAATTTAGATTATCAAAAAGATGGCTTTTTAGGAATTAGTACTGAAAAAGCATATACCGAACTGCTGAAAAACAAACCTTTAAAGCAAAAAGTTGTTGTTGCAGTTATTGATGGCGGAACAGATATACATCACGAGGATTTGAAATCAGTATTGTGGGTAAATGAAAAGGAAATTCCCGATAATGGTATCGATGATGATAAAAATGGTTATGTAGATGATGTGCATGGTTGGAATTTTTTGGGTTCAAAAAATGGAAACTTGGCTTATGAAAACTTAGAAATCGTTAGGCAATTGAAAATATTGAAACCTAAGTATAAAGCAACTTTAAATACCACCGTTTTAGACAGTGCAAAGAACGAAGAATTTAAAATTTATAAGAAAATGACCGCCGTTTATGGTAAAAAATACCAAGAAGCTTATGAAACTTATGGATTTTTGATGGTTATGAACACTATTTTTGAAGCGAGTAAAGATAAAGACAGCAATTTGCCCACGCTTGAGAAGATAAATGATTACAAAACCGAAGACGAAATGGAATTGTATCTCAAAACGGTAATCAAAAAAGGAGCAAAAGAGGAGGGAAGTTTTGAGAAATTTTACAAATCCATTCAAAAAGCATTGAAAGATTATAATGTAATGTTGAAATACAATTTGAATTTTAACTACGACGAACGCAGTACCTTGGTAGGCGATAGTGTTTTAAATTCTGGGCAAAGATTTTATGGAAATAAGGATGTAGCAGGTTCAAATCCCGACCACGGAACGCATGTGGCAGGAATTATTGGTGCCAACCGCAACAATACCATTGGAATTAACGGCGTTGCTAATTATGTGAGTATAATGAGCATTAGAGTTGTTCCCGAAGGAGACGAAAGGGATAAAGATGTAGCAAATGGCATTAGATATGCAGTAGATAATGGCGCCAAGGTAATTAATATGAGTTTTGGTAAAGCCTTTGTTTCGGACAAAAAAGTGGTTGACGATGCTGTGAAATATGCAGCTCAAAAAGGAGTTTTATTGGTGCACGCCGCAGGCAATGACAA
The DNA here is from genome assembly GCA_019751895.1 of Sphingobacteriaceae bacterium. Taxonomy (GTDB): domain Bacteria; phylum Bacteroidota; class Bacteroidia; order Sphingobacteriales; family Sphingobacteriaceae; genus Pedobacter. The sequence continues at coordinate 4,344 of JAIEMU010000052.1, forward strand.
TGAAAATAATGATGTGACGGATAATTTTCCTAATAAGTATTACGAAAGTGAGGAATCAAAAGCATATAAAAAAACACATCCAGAAGCTGCTGCATCTGAATTTATAGCGCCAGCAAAAAACACGAAAGAAATTGCAAAGGAAAGCGATAAAACTAAAATTAAACCTCTTGCTATTGATTCGCTTAAATTCAATTTACCACATGCCGACAATTGGATTGAAGTGGGAGCGAGCACTTATAAAGATGGTAAGGGCTTGAAAGCAGATTTTTCTAATTATGGAAAATATTCGGTTGATGTTTTTGCGCCAGGCTACCGCATCAATTCAACCATACCAGATTCTAAATACGAAGAATTTGATGGAACGAGTATGGCAAGTCCAGTTGTTGCAGGTTTATCGGCTTTAATTTTAGCTTATTATCCTCATTTTACGCCAGCAGAAGTTCGAGATATTATAATTAAATCTGTGTACAAGGTGAAACAAAAAGTAGCCTATACAAATGAAAAAGGCGAAAACTTAAATGTATTGTTAAGTGAATTGTGTGTGAGCGGTGGCGTTGTGAATGCTTACAATGCTTTGAAATTAGCCGAAACTTATAAGTCGATAAAATAAAATTGAATAAAAAAAATGCCTCGAAAATTTTTTCGAGGCATTTTGTAAATTATTTATCCGCAGTTAAAAAAGGATAACGGTAATCCTTTGGTGGGTCAAATGTTTCTTTGATGGTGCGAGGAGATACCCAACGCAACAAGTTAATCATCGAACCTGCTTTGTCGTTAGTGCCGCTACCTCTAGCGCCACCAAAAGGTTGTTGCCCAACCACAGCTCCCGTACATTTATCGTTGATGTAGAAATTACCAGCTGCATTGCGCAAACGTTGTGTAGCTTTTTCAATTACATATCTATCTTGAGAAATCACAGCGCCTGTTAATGCATAAATAGAGGTGCTATCAATCAAATCTAAGGTTTTGTCAAAATCAGCGTCTTCATACACGAAGATGGTAAGCACTGGTCCAAACAATTCCTCGCTCATGGTTTTGTATTTAGGGTCATCCACTACCAAAACAGTAGGCTCTATAAAATAACCTTTGCTTTTGTTGTATTTGCCACCTGCAATGATTTCTACACCTTTGTCGGTTTTTGCTTTTTCTATATAGCTTACTAAATTATCAAAAGATTTTTCGTCAATTACCGCATTGATAAAGTTTGTAAAGTCTTCTGTTCCGCCCATTTTAAAAGTTGCTAAATCACGAAGCATAAATTCTTTCACCTTTGGCCAAACACTTTTCGCAATATAAACTCTACTTGCTGCCGAACATTTTTGTCCTTGGTATTCAAATGCCCCACGGATAATTGCGGTGCTTGAAGTCTCGGCATCGGCGCTACCGTGAATTAAAATAAAATCTTTACCACCCGTTTCGCCTACAATACGAGGATAGGTTTTGTATTTGTGAATGTTGTTTCCAATGGTTTTCCAGATATCTTGAAAAACACCTGTTGAACCTGTAAAGTGAATACCTGCAAAATCAGGATGAGAGAAAATTACCTCTCCAGCATCTGGCCCAGAAACGTAAACCAAGTTGATTACCCCATCAGGTAAACCTGCTTCTCTGAAAATTTCCATCAACACATTGGCTGCGTAAATTTGTGTGTTTGCGGGTTTCCAAACAACAACATTACCCATCATGGCTGCTGAAGTAGGTAAATTTCCTGCGATAGCGGTAAAGTTGAATGGCGTAAGGGCAAACACAAAACCTTCTAAAGGACGTTGCTCAATTCTATTCCAACTTCCTTTTGGCGATACAGGAGGCTGTTGTTTGTAAATTTCGGTCATATAACTCACGTTGAAACGTAAGAAATCAATCAATTCGCAGGCAGAATCAATTTCTGCTTGATAAGCATTTTTGCTTTGCCCTAGCATGGTTGCTGCATTTAATTTATAGCGGTAAGGACCTGCAATTAAATCAGCAGCTTTCAAAAATATAGCAGCTCTGTGTTCCCAAGCTAAGTTTTCCCAATTTTGTTTTGCTGCCAAAGCTGCATCGATAGCTTGTGTTACGTGGGCTTTAGTGCCTTTGCTAAAATGCGCTAAAATATGTTGATGATCGTGTGGTGGAGTTACTTTCCCTTTCTCGGAAGTATGAATTTCTTTCCCTCCGATATACATCGGAATGTCGATTGTTTTTGAACGTCCTTCTGCCAATGCAGCTTTAAGTAGTTCACGTTCTGTGCTTCCAGCAGCATAACCCAATATAGGTTCGTTTACAGGCGCTGGGGTGTTGAAAAATCCTTTAAGCATAATTTATTTTGTTAATGGATGAAATTATTTATGTTTAATAATGAACGCAAAGTTATCATTTTATTTTACAGCTTTTGAATTGAAAATGTTTTTATTTTATCTAAAAATGCCAATTAAAATACACTATTTTTGAAACCTATGCTTTACTATCTTAGAATTTTATTGTTTCCCATCTCAATGGTCTATGGTGCAGTAACTTGGTTGCGCAACAAGTGTTTTGATTATGGGTATTTAAAAGCTACATCTTTCAATTTGCCGGTTATTTGTGTGGGCAATTTGGTGGTGGGTGGCGCAGGGAAAACACCTTTTACCGAATACTTGGCTTGGCTCTTGAAAGATTATAAAGTAGCCATTTTGAGTAGGGGATATGGGCGCAAAACCAAAGGTTTTTTGATAGCCACGGCTAAGGATACCGCCCAAACCATTGGCGATGAACCCTTGCAATATTTCCATAAATTTAAAAATATTACCGTTGCCGTTTGTGAAGATAGGGTTTTGGGAATCCGCAATTTAGAACAAAATCATGATGTGATTATTTTAGATGATGCCTATCAACATCGTTATGTAAAAGCGGGTTTTAATGCACTTTTATTTGATTTTAAAACCTTTGTAAAGAAACAATTTTTGTTGCGAACAGGTAATTTGA
>JAIEMU010000034.1 GCA_019751895.1 Sphingobacteriaceae bacterium
TGATGTTGAGGATGAATCTGGAAGTCTCGATGTTGTTGCCCAGAATTCTGGTTAACAGATTCATTAAAAAGGATTTGGATTAAAATTTGGTACAAAAAATTCTTAAAAGTAAATTCACGTTACTATTGGCTTATGACGTTTACGACCCTAACACCAACATCACCGAAAAAGATATTAACCTTGCAAACAAAACTACTATTGGAGATATAAAATATAGTACATTTGGATACGGAATTATCTACCAAGTAAATCCTAGAATAAAATTTACCCTTTACAACGAAAATATAACTAATCATTCAACTCAAATAACCAATTATAACCAAGATGTAAAAGATGATGTATTTACAGCTCGTTTACAATATCGTTGGTAAAATATTCATATTTTTAAGCCATGGATAAAAAAATACAACAACTAAAAGAAAAAATAAATGCCGCTCAATTAGGCGGAGGTCAAGCAAGAATTGACAGTCAACACAAAAAAGGAAAATTAACCGCAAGAGAACGTATTCATTTCTTATTAGACGAAGGAAGTTTTGAGGAAGTAGGCATGTTTGTTACCCACCGAAGCACCGATTTTGGTATGGAGAACGAAAAATATTTGGGAGATGGCGTAGTAACAGGTTATGGAACCATCAACGGACGTTTAGTTTATCTTTTTTCGCAAGATTTTACCGTTTTTGGAGGTTCTTTATCAGAAACTCATGCAGAAAAAATATGTAAAATAATGGACATGGCGATGAAAAATGGTGCTCCTTTAATCGGCTTGAACGATAGTGGTGGCGCAAGAATTCAAGAAGGTGTAGTTTCATTAGGTGGTTATGCAGATATTTTCCATAAAAATGTACAAGCCTCTGGGGTAATTCCTCAATTATCCGCCATTATGGGACCTTGCGCAGGCGGTGCTGTATATTCTCCCGCAATTACCGATTTTATTTTGATGGTTGAAAATACATCTTACATGTTTGTAACAGGGCCAAATGTAGTAAAAACCGTTACACACGAAGAAGTTAGTTCGGAAGAATTAGGCGGAGCTCAAACACATGCAACAAAATCTGGGGTTACACATTTTGCTTGTAGTAATGAAATAGATGCCATCAATCATCTGAAAAGTCTTTTAAGTTATATGCCTCAAAATTGTGAGGAGACTCCTACCCAACTCGCTTATCAAGCAGGGGATGAAAATCGTGAGTCACTGAATAAAATTATGCCTGAAAATGCAAATCAACCCTATGACATCAAAGAAATCATAGAACAATTAGTTGATAATGAATCATTTTTAGAAGTACACAAAGGTTATGCCGAAAATATTGTGGTTGGTTTTGCTCGTTTAGCAGGCAGAAGTATTGGCATTGTAGCCAATCAACCAGCTTATTTGGCTGGCGTTTTAGACAATCATGCTTCCGTTAAAGCGGCTCGTTTTATTCGTTTTTGCGATTGTTTTAACATTCCTTTATTGGTTTTAGAAGATGTACCTGGTTTCTTACCAGGCACCGACCAAGAATGGAATGGAATTATCACCAATGGCGCAAAATTATTGTACGCTTTTAGTGAAGCAACAGTGCCCCGTGTTACCGTAATTACCCGAAAAGCTTATGGTGGCGCATACGATGTAATGAACAGTAAACACATTGGCGCAGACCTAAATTTTGCGTGGCCAACAGCAGAAATAGCCGTAATGGGTGCTAAAGGCGCAGCAGAAATCATCTTCAAAAAAGAAATTTCATCGGCAGAAAAGCCTCAAGAAAAATGGATAGAAAAAGAACAACTTTACGCTGAAATTTTCGCAAATCCATATCGTGCTGCTGAGCGTGGTTTTGTAGATGAAGTAATTGAACCCTCGCAAACAAGAATAAAATTAATAAAAGCATTCAAAATGCTTGAAAACAAAGTAGTAAACAATCCAAGAAAAAAACACGGAAACATTCCTTTGTAAAAATGAAAGTTGAGCAAATTCCTTTTTATCTTACTTGGAAAATAAGACATGAAGTCATGTATCCTAATCTGGATATTGAAACTGTAAAAATCAAAAACGATGAAAATGCAGTTCATTTTGGTGTCTATTTTGAAGATAAATTAAGCTCAGTTTTATCATTATTCACAGAAAATGAAAGTGTTCAATTAAGAAAATTTGCTACCCTAAATCATTTACAAAAAAAAGGATTAGGCACTTTTTTATTAAAAAATGCGCTTGAATATGTAAAAAAGCAAAATTCAAAATTAATTTGGTGCAACGCAAGAGTAAATGCGATTGATTTTTACACTAAATTTGGTTTTCAACAAACAGAACAAAGATTTTGTTCAAATGGAATTGATTTTGTAATTATGGAATTAAAAATAAACGATTTAAAATAAATCTCAAAATGACAAAGAAAAAAGAAGAAATAAAAAAACACACACCAGAAGTGGTGAACAAAAAATCTGTACAATTTTTAGAGAAATACATCAACAACGCCGCTCCTACTGGTTTTGAATGGGAAGGACAAAAGGTTTGGTTAGACTATTTGAAACCATACATCGACGACCATTTTATTGATAATTATGGAACTGCCGTAGGCGTAATTAATCCAAAAGCTGATTTTAAAGTGGTGATAGAAGCTCACGCAGATGAGATTTCTTGGTTTGTGAACTACATTACCCCTGAAGGTTTAATCTATGTAATTAGAAATGGAGGTTCTGATCATCAGATAGCCCCATCAAAAAGAGTAAACATTCACACCGAAAAAGGAATGGTAAAAGCTGTATTTGGTTGGCCTGCTATTCACACCCGAAGTGGAGAAAAAGAAGAAACACCTGCTTTAAAAAATATTTTTTTAGACTGTGGTTGCACCAGTAAAGAAGAAGTTGAAAAATTAGGCATTCATGTAGGTTGTGTTATCACTTACGAAGATGAATTTATGATTTTAAACGACCGTTATTACTTAGGCAGAGCATTAGACAACCGTATTGGTGGTTTTATGATTGCCGAAGTAGCTCGTTTGTTGAAAGAAAACAAAGTAAAATTACCTTTTGGGTTGTACATTGTAAACTCAGTTCAAGAAGAAATTGGTTTGCGTGGTGCTGAAATGATTGCCCAACGCATCAAACCAAATGTAGCCATCGTAACCGATGTAACCCACGACACCACTACCCCAATGATTAGCAAAATTACACAGGGTGATTTGGCTTGTGGCAAAGGACCTGTGGTTTCGTATGCTCCAGCAGTTCAAACCAATTTGAATAAATTATTAATCAAAACTGCCGAGAAAAACGAAATTCCATTTCAACGCCAAGCATCTTCTCGTTCTACGGGCACAGACACCGATGCTTTTGCTTATTCTAATGGAGGAGTTCCTTCTGCATTAATATCATTACCACTACGTTATATGCACACAACCGTAGAAATGGTTCATAAAGAGGACGTTGATAATGTAATTCGTTTGATTTATCATTCTTTGTTAAACATTAAAAACGACCACGATTTTAGATCGTTTAAATAATTAATTATTAACCTAAATTAAACTATGAAAAATATTTTCACTTTTTTATTCATTCTATCTTTTAACGCTTCATTTGCATTTTTAAGTAAAAAAGACAGCTTAGAAATCAAAAAAATAAATTTAATGTTAGATGCGTTTAACACCTCAGCCGCAAACGCTGAGTATGAAAAGTATTTTGATTTTTTTGATGAGGATGCCATTTTTATAGGCACAGATGCCACTGAAAATTGGAACAAACAAAAATTCAAGGTATGGGCTAAACCCTATTTTGACCGTAAAAAAACGTGGAATTTTAAGGCTATTGAAAGAAATATTTACTTTGACAAAAGTGGTAATTTTGCTTGGTTTGACGAATTATTGAACACTCAGATGAAAATATGTAGAGGTTCTGGTGTTTTAATCAAAAAAGGAAATGAATGGAAGTTGAAACAATATGTGCTGTCAATGACAATTCCTAACAGCAAAGTAGATTCTGTTGTGAGAATAAAATCTCCAATTGAAATCGAAATAATTAAAAATTTATCTTCAAAAAAATAAATTAAAAAAAGCCTAATTTTTTAAAAAATTAGGCTTTTTTTATGTTAGAACTTCAGGTGCTTAACTGTTTGACTATTATTAATCAGTTGTTTAAGCGAATCTACTCCGATTTTCAAATGTGTTTCTACCCAATTAGAAGTTACAGAGGTATCACTTTCTGCGGTTTTTACACCTTCAGGTATCATAGGTTGGTCAGAAACCAACAACAAAGCTCCCGTTGGGATTTTATTTGCAAATCCAGTGATAAAAATAGTTGCCGTTTCCATATCTACAGCCATTGCCCTCAAAGATTTTAGATATTTTTTAAAGTCTTTATCATGCTCCCATACTCTGCGGTTGGTTGTGTAACAAGTACCTGTCCAGTAATCTCTTTCATGATCTCTTATGGTTGTAGATATTGCTTTTTGTAAAGCAAACGCTGGTAAAGCAGGCACTTCAGCAGGAAGATAATCATTAGAAGTTCCTTCTCCCCTGATGGCTGCAATTGGTAAAATCAAATCTCCAATTTGGTTTTTCTTTTTCAAACCACCACATTTTCCTAAAAACAAAACGGCTTTTGGTGAAATAGCTGTCAATAAATCCATCATTGTTGCCGCCATAGGGCTTCCCATACCAAAATTGATAATCGTAATACCATTGGCTGTAACACTTTGCATAGGTTTATCAATACCTAAAATTGGTGCATTGTCATTCCATTCAGAAAACATTTGAACATATTTACTGAAATTAGTTAATAAAATATACTGTCCAAAATCCTCTAAATTTCTTCCCGTATAGCGAGGTAACCAATTGGCTACAATTTCAGATTTAGACTTCAAACCTGTTTTTTTTGCACTCGTTAGATTGTTTAATTCTGTTTGTTCGTTCATATATTCAAAATTTAATGTCAATAATTTATATTCAAACCTTAAATTACAAAAAATCCTCTTTAAAAGAGGATTTTTTGTAATTTAAGCAGCTTTCATTTTTTTAAAATCTGTTTTTTCAAACTTTTCAATCGCATATTTCAAATCGATACGCAGTTCTTTCACTCCAATTTGCGAAGGAATTTCAAACATCGCATCTATCATAATCGCTTCACAAATAGAACGTAATCCCCTTGCGCCTAGTTTATATTCCATTGCTTTATCTACAATGAAATTATAAACTTCATCTTCAAAAATCAGTTTAATTTTTTCATAATCAAATAATTTCTGATATTGTTTAATTAATGAATTTTTAGGCTCAGTCAGAATATTTCTCAAAGCTACTTTATCCAAAGGAACTAAGTGAGACAAGACAGGAATACGTCCAATCAACTCTGGTATCAAACCAAACGATTTTAAATCTTGAGGAGTAATGTATTTGTAAAGATTTTTCAAATCAATATCCTCATCGTTTTTATCAACCTTATAACCAACAGTTTGGGTTCTTAATCTATTTGCAATTTTACGTTCTATACCATCAAAAGCACCGCCACAAATAAATAAAATGTTGCTCGTATTTACGGGAATCATTTTTTGGTCAGGATGTTTTCTTCCACCTTGAGGAGGAACGTTAACTACTGTTCCTTCTAAAATTTTAAGTAAAGCTTGTTGAACTCCTTCTCCTGAAACATCTCTAGTAATCGAAGGATTATCACTTTTGCGTGCCACTTTATCTACCTCATCAATATAAACTATACCTCTTTCCGCATTTTCAACCTTGTAATCAGCAGCTTGCAATAAACGAGTTAAAATGCTTTCTACATCTTCTCCTACATAGCCTGCTTCGGTTAACACCGTTGCATCTACAATACAAAAAGGTACTTCTAAAATTTTAGCAATTGTTTTTGCAAGTAAAGTCTTACCCGTTCCCGTTTCACCTACCAACATGATATTCGACTTTTCCAACTCAATTTCGTCTTTTGAAACCTGTTGATTTAAGCGTTTATAATGATTATAAACCGCTACAGAAAGAACTTTTTTAGCATCATCTTGACCAATTACATATTGATCTAAATGCGCTTTAATTTCTTTAGGCTTTAATAAATTTAAAACCTGTTTTGAAGGTTTTTTGGTTTTCTCAATGGCTAAATTTTGTGTTAAAATCTCATTTGCTTGCGCCACACACTTATCACAAATAAACGCATCTAAACCCTCTATTAACATTAAGGTTTCTTGCTTTGTTGAGTGACAAAAAGAACAACGAGAATCTTTATTTTGTTTAGCCATTTTTATTTTTGTTTTGCTGCTCCTAAAACCTCATCAATCATTCCAAATCCTTTTGCTTCTTCGGCAATCATCCAATAATCTCTATCAGATGCTTTTTCAACCCATTCAAAAGATTGTCCTGAGTGTGAAGAAATTACTTCATACAATTCTTTTTTCAGCTTTAACATTTCTCTTAAATTAATTTCCATATCCGAAGCTACGCCTTGTGCGCCTCCTGAAGGTTGGTGAATCATCACTCTTGAGTGTTTTAAAGCCGCTCTTTTACCTTTTGCACCTGCCACAAGCAACACCGCTCCCATTGAAGCTGCCATACCTGTACAAATTGTGGCTACATCTGGTGTGATATATTGCATCGTATCGTAAATCCCCATACCTGCATATACTGACCCACCTGGCGAATTGATATAAATTTGAATATCTCTTTGTGCATCAACTGATTGCAAAAACAACAATTGAGCTTGAATAATATTTGCATTATGATCATGAATAGCATCTCCTAAAAAGATAATTCTATCCATCATCAATCTTGAAAAGACATCCATTTGCGCAACGTTCAATTGACGCTCTTCAACAATATATGGTGTCATTCCTTGCGGATTAAGATTGGTTCTAGAAATAAAACGATCTACGTTCAAACCATTGATACGGTGATGTTTTACTGCATATTTTCTAAATTCGTTTTTATCTATGTTCATTGTTTCTAAATTAGTTTATTCTATTTGGATATTGTTTTAAGGCAATTTCTAAGCAATCCATTGCTTTGTTTAAATCATCTACATTCAAAACATAAGCCATTCTAACTTCATTTTTTCCACTACCTTTGGTTGCATAAAAGCCTGTAGCTGGCGCCATCATCACCGTTTCTCCATTATTATCAAACGATTCTAACATCCATTGGCAAAACTTATCAGCATCATCAATCGGGAATTTTGCAACTACATAAAAAGCACCTCCTGGATTTGGACAAAAAACGCCCTCAATGGCATTCAATCGCTTTACTAGCACATCCCTACGACGTGTATATTCTGTATTTACTTTTTCAAAATAACTATCTGGCGTATCCACTGCGGC
>JAIEMU010000212.1 GCA_019751895.1 Sphingobacteriaceae bacterium
GACGCAGTGGATTTTTATGCAATTATTCAACGCTTGGTATAACCTAGAAAGCAACCAAGCCGAAAACATACAAAGCCTAATCTCTTTGTTCGAAAAAGAAGGAAATAGCCAAATAAAAGCGTCTTGCGACGAAGATATTGAAATATTTAGCGCTCAGGATTGGAAAAACTTTAGCGAAAAGCAACAACAAACTTTATTACTCAAATATCGCCTTACCTATCTCAAAGAAAGTACTGTAAACTGGTGTGCTGCTTTGGGCACCGTGTTGGCAAACGACGAGGTAAAAGATGGTTTTTCGGAGCGTGGTGGGCATCCTGTAGAACAGAAAAAAATGATGCAATGGAGCATGCGTATTTCGGCATATGCCGAACGCTTGTTGCAGGGATTGGACACCATAGATTGGCCTGAACCGGTAAAAGAAATGCAACGCAACTGGATTGGTAAAAGCGTGGGCGCAAGTGTAAAATTCAAAATCGAAAACACGGACAATAGCATTGAAGTTTTCACCACCCGTGTGGATACCATTTTTGGCGTTTCATTTCTAGTTATTGCGCCTGAACACGAATTGGTAAATAGCTTAACCACCAAGGAGCAAAAAAATGAAATTGATAATTACATTGCCCAAACTAAGAAAAAATCAGAATTAGACCGCATGGCGGATACCAAAACTACTTCGGGTGCTTTTACGGGTAGTTATGTAATCAATCCTGCCAATGGCGAGAAAGTGCCGATTTGGATTGCCGATTATGTATTGGCAGGCTACGGAACGGGCGCTGTGATGGGCGTGCCTAGCGGCGACCAAAGAGATTGGTTATTTGCACAAAAATTCAACTTACCAATCATTCAAATTTTAGATAGCCAAGCCAATATCGCTACTGAGGCTGAGGCCACCAAAGAAGGTAAATATATCAATTCTGATTTTATAAATGGATTGACTTACAAAGAAGCCATTGAAAAATTGAACCTTTGGCTAGAAACCCAAAAGGTAGGCAAAGCGAAGATAAATTACCGAATGAGAGATGCCATTTTTGGGCGTCAAAGATATTGGGGCGAACCTATTCCTGTGTATTTCAAAGACGGATTACCGCATTTAATCAAAGAAGAAGAACTACCGCTTTTGCTTCCAGAAATTGATAAATATTTACCCACCGAAACGGGAGAACCGCCTTTGGCAAGAGCCGAAAATTGGACCTACCAAGACCAAGCAAACTACGAATTATCAACCATGCCAGGTTGGGCAGGCAGCAGTTGGTACTGGTATCGTTACATGGATGCACAAAACGAAAATCAATTTGCATCGCCCGAATCTATCGCCTATTGGAAAGATGTGGATTTATACATAGGTGGTTCTGAACACGCCACAGGTCACCTTTTATACAGTCGTTTTTGGAACAAGTTTTTAAAAGATTTGGGTTATGTAAATGAAGAAGAACCTTTCAAAAAGCTCATCAACCAAGGAATGATACAAGGCAGAAGTAATTTTGTGTATCGTGTGATGGATGAAGATGGAAAAGGAACAAACACTTTGGTTTCGGCGGGTTTGCGCAAAGATTTCAAAACTTCTGCTTTACACGTAGATGTAAACATTGTAGAAAATGAAATCCTAAATTTAGCGAAATTTAAAACTTGGCGTCCTGAATTTAAAGACGCTGAATTTATACTAGAAAACGGAAAATACATTTGTGGCGTTGAGGTTGAAAAGATGTCAAAATCTAAATTCAATGTGGTTAATCCTGATGATTTGATAAAAAGCTATGGCGCTGATACTTTGCGTATGTACGAAATGTTTTTGGGACCATTAGAACAAAGCAAACCTTGGAACACCAATGGCATTGAAGGCGTATTTAAGTTTTTACGCAAATTTTGGCGTTTGTATCACAATGAAAGTTGGGTATTTACGGTGAGCAACGAAAAACCAAGCAAAGAAGAATTAAAAGCATTGCACAAAATCATTAAAAAAGTACAAGAAGACATTGAGCGTTTTTCGTTCAACACTTCAGTAAGTAGTTTTATGATTGCCGTAAACGAATTGACAGATTTAAAATGCAAAAGCCGTGAAATACTAGAAAACATGGTCATTATTCTTTCTCCTTATGCGCCGCACATTTGCGAAGAGTTGTGGCACTTGTTGGGTAAAGAAAATTTATCTTACGCTCAATTCCCTACCTTCAACCCAAGCTATTTAGAAGAAGCTGAATTTGCGTATCCAATTTCTATCAATGGAAAAATGAAGATGAACTTAAATTTGAGTTTGAGTTTAAGCGAAAACGAAGCCACCACAGCCGTGCTTGCAAACGAGCAAATACAAAAGCACTTGGAAGGAAAAACCCCTAAAAAAATAATCTTTGTAAAAGGAAAAATCGTGAATATCGTTATTTAAGCACTCAAACTTAAAAAGCAAAAAAGCAAGTTGTTTTATATTTTGCTCCCAAAAGTTTTAGAAACTATTTGGGAGCATTTTTTTTTACTTTAACTCAACTTTTGAGTTCACATAAAAACCCAACTATTTCAACACATAGCGCATCACGCTTCTTCCCACATTTCCGTTGGCATCTATTCCTTCTACAATTACTTTGTAGTTTCCTTTTCCATCGGCATTAAAAAATTCTACCGTTGCCATGCCATTGGCGTCGGTTTCAATTTTTGGGTTCCAATAGATGGTGGTTCTCAAATCGCTTACATTACTATTATCTACGGTATATTTTGGCGTATAAAACTCACGTTCTTTGGTATAACCTATTGGCGAAAATGTAATTACATTGTTTTTAGGCAATAAATTTTCAATCTGTTCTCTGGTCATTTTCGTTCCTTTGCTTTTAGGAATTTTTTTCGTGTTAATTACCAAAACGCCATTTGTGCCATAGGCTCGATCAATCGTTCCTAAATTATCTCTCAAAAAGGTTTCAACAGAAGATAAATCTGAATAATTTACCGTATTAATTGCATTCACATCCACAGGCATCCCATTTAAAAATATTTGCATCGGCACTTTGTTGCCTTGGTTGTAATTTCTGGATACAAAAAAATTATTTTCAAAAAAAGTAACACCTACCAATCTCGTTTTCAAGCATTCGAGCAAAAAATTACAACCACTTAAACTTTCAGCATTTAGTTCATGGTCGGCAATAGACAGCGTTGACAAAGCACTATGGTCGCTATGACTTGGTTTTTTAACTTTCTGTCCCACCACTTTCACTTCTTTCAAATTGTTCAAAAAACGATATTGTTTTTGGCTATTGCTCAAGTATTTATTTAATGTGGTATCGATATTTAAAACCTCATCAGCCTTTTGCTTATTACTTCCAAATGTAGGCGCAGGAAAACCATCAATCATAATTAAAATATTGTTGGGATTAGGGTTGTATTTGGCATTTACAGTTACTTTGGTTGAATCATTAAAAACCAAATCTTTAAAACTAAAAACACCCATTGCACTGGTTGTTATTTGTTTGTTGTATCGCTTATCAGGAATGGTGAGTAAAACCGTGCCTTTATTAATAGGTGTGCCAACTGCGGTGCGTAAAGTTCCTCTTACTTCTATCCCTTTTTCAGGATAAACCAGCACTTCAGGGTATTTATTATTTAAAATTTCGTCATAATTAAACCTTCGATAGCCCTGAGTACGCATCAACAAATCCAAATCTGTATTTTTTTTCTCAGAGACCTGCGTAAAATAGCTATTGGGTTGTTCTATATAACCTTTCAAATCGGAACTAAGAAGTAAAGAACTTAAAATGGTGGTTTCTTTATTTTCATCCGAAGGCACTTTGCTCTCGTCGATAACCGACATGGATAAATTTGCCAACGAAACCTGCAAACTATCTTGCGCTTTGATGGTTAATTTTACTTTCTGTTTTTTAGCATAAAACGGTTTGTCTGCTGCTAAAACCAAGTTCAATTTTGCTTTGTTTTTCACAAATACCAATCGCTCGCTCAAGGGTTTGGCGTCGCTAGAGAAAAGCACAAATTGCACAATTCCCATCGGGAATTTACTTTTAGACACTTTTACCATAAAAGTTTGCTTGTTTAGCGCTGCTTGTGCTGCAAAATATACATTCCCTCCATTTTGCCCCAACAGATAAAACCCTTTATTTTTGTTTTTTTGAAAATAGGCTTCACTCGCCAACACTTTAACTTGAATAAAATGTTCGTTGTTGTTGTTTATTTGCAAAGTAATTCCTTCATTTTTTACTTCCGGTAGGTTTAGCGTTTGCTGTGTTCCATCGGCATAAGTAAGCGCTGCTTTATAAGATTTTCCAACTTCTGGATTTAGAAAAAATGAACCCATACCTAAATTTACGCTTGAAAAATCACTTATTTTCTCATTTTTTTCATCCAAAATCACGCCTTTTGAGGCAATCCCCAATCCGTTGCTTTGAATAGATTTGAAAGCAATTTGAATGGGTAAACCCGCAATCAAATCCCCACCTTCGGGAAAAAATTGTGTGTCGTTTTTTCGAATGGCGGATGCTAAGTCGAAATTCACAAATGCAGGTTCTTCTTTCTCTGCGTAGTTCAATTTCGTTTGCAAGGTGCTTTTTTGGTTGAGCACATTTGCTTCTTTCTGTGTATTCAAAACGATGTTCACAAATCCTGCTTGGTCGGTGTTTGCGTTGCCAGTTTCTACCACATCAAAATTATTTACAAATTGCCAACTCACATTTTTGTTAACGATAGGTTTACCTTCTAAATTTTTATAGCTGATTTTAACATTTGTTTTTTTACCGTCCGAAGAAGTTGAATACGTTACATTGGTTAAAACTTGCTTTTGTATCGTTTCGCCCAGCACAATATTTTTAGTAAAAAAATACTTTTCATCAAAGTTCAACATCCAATTGGTATAAGCTCTCACATAGTAATTTCCCTGTTTAAACACATTGGCATTGAGCGGAAAATGACCATACGCAACTGAATTATTTACGGGCAATTTTAGGGTTGCAAACAAAGAATCTTGACTATTGAAAAATTCTACATACACCACTTTGCTGATTGAGGAAGGGATATTTTTGCTTTGCACCAAATAGGTTTTAAACCAAATGGTATCGGCTACGGTGTAATAAGGTTTGTCAAAATGAATATATACTTTCTCCTCAGGGTAATCGGTGGCAATGCGATCTGTTTTATCGATAATCGTTTGCAAGGGAATAGAATCTGTTTGTGCAAAAACCCTCATCGTAAGCATAAATAACACAAAAGTGACTGCTATTTTTTTATTTATTTGCATGGATATTGTCTGTTTTTTTTGAATTGCGAATATATTCAATAAAGAAGGACATTTTTAAGCTAAAGCTAAAAAAACAATGAAAACGTTAAATTTAGCGTTTCAATTTAGATTTGAATATTTTTTCTAATTTTTGAATTTTCGGCATAATAACCAACCTGCAATAAGCTTGCTCTTTGTTTTGATTGAAATAGTTTTGATGATAATTTTCGGCTAGATAAAATGTGCTTGCAGCAGCAATTTGCGTCACTACGGGCTTGTCGAAAACTTTGTTTTTATTCAATTCCATCTTATATTTCTCAGCCAAATCTTTTTGGCTTGCATTGTGGTAAAATACCACCGAACGATATTGTGTACCAACATCTGCACCTTGTCTGTTTAAAGTGGTAGGGTCGTGATTTTCCCAAAATATTTCCAACAATTGCGAGTACGTAATTTTCAAAGGATTGTATGTCAATTGTATAACCTCAGCGTGATTAGTCGTACCTGTGCAAATTTCTTCGTAACTTGGGTTTTCAACATCTCCACCTTCATAACCCGATTTAACGGAAATTACACCCTCTAAACGTTGGAAAATTGCTTCTGTACACCAAAAACACCCCATCCCAAAAGTTGCTTTTTCAGTTTTTTGCTGTTGTGCATTCGCTTCATTCATCATTAATAAAATTAAGGTAAGTAGTATGATTTTTTTAAACATTTCTATAAAATTTTAACCTATTTAAAACCATTTTAATTCAAGAAACAATACTAAGTAAAATAAAGACGCTAAATAACTAAAAAATGTTAAAAACATAAATAATTACAAAACAATGTTTTAAATAAAATTGAATAGCCGAAAATCAATTTTATAGATTTCTTAGCTACTTTTACAATCTAAAAAACAAAATAATATGTCAGCACCCTACATTCCTTGCTTAGATTTGAATAGCTACATTAACGGTAGCGCAGCGGAAAAGAAAAAATTTTCAGACGATTTAGGCTACGCCTTTACCAATTCAGGCTTTGTAACCATCACCAATCATGGAGTGAGCCAAGAACTTATTGATAAACTTTATAAAAACATAAAAGCTTGCTTTTCGTTGCCTTTAGAAACTAAAAGAAAGTACGAAAAAATAGAATTAGCTGGACAAAGAGGCTATACCAGTGCGGGCAAAGAAACTGCAAAAGGCGCAAAAACCGCTGATTTGAAAGAGTTTTGGCAAATAGGACAAGAGGTTACCGATGGTGACCCTATCAAGGCTTTATATCCTGACAATGAAATATTGACTGAAGTAGCTGATTTTAATGCCGTAACCCAAGAAATTTACCGCAGCTTAGAACACAATGGAAAGTTTTTATTAAGAGCCATTGCTACCTATTTAGGCCTTTCAACCGATTATTTCGATCAACATGTACACAATGGAAATTCGATTTTAAGAGGTTTACATTATTTCCCAATCGAAAACCCAGAAGAAATTCCTGATGATGCGGTGAGAGCCGGCGCTCACGAAGATATCAATTTAATTACTTTGCTAATCGGTGCTAGTGCCGATGGTTTAGAGGTGCTTACCCGTCAAAACGAATGGCTACCTATCAAAGCCGAACATACAGATATTGTTGTAAATGTGGGCGATATGCTACAAAGATTAACCAACAACAAATTGCGTTCTACAACTCACCGTGTGGTAAACCCTCCAAAAGAAGAAATGAAAAACTCTCGTTTTTCTGTTCCTTTTTTCTTGAAAGTTAAAAGTTTCCAATATTTTTTGCTACCTAATTAAAAAATGTTCTTCTGTAAATGATAAATATATTAAAATATGATTTTTTTATGAGAGACACTTTTTTTCCGG
>JAIEMU010000063.1 GCA_019751895.1 Sphingobacteriaceae bacterium
AAATCAATTAAACAATCGTTTAGAAAAATGGCTCTATTTTATCAAAAATCTAGAAGACTTTCAAAACATTCCATCAATTTTCAAAGATGAGGTATTTACTCAAGCATTCGAAAAAGCAGAATTGGCAAATTTTGAACAAACCGAATTAGACAAATACGAAAGTAGCTTAAAGGCTTACAGAGATTTAAAAGGTGTTATTGATACAGCTTTTGACGATGGAAAAATCGAAGGCAAAATTGAAGGCAAAATTGAAGTTGCAAAAGCCCTTAAAGAAAATGGTGTACTAACCGAAATCATTATCAAAACTACAGGACTTTCTAAAAATGAGATAGACAAATTATAAAACAAAAAAACATGACTTCAAATTATTTCAAAACAATACTATCCGCATCTTTCTTATCAATTTCTTTTTTTGTGAATGCTCAAAATACAAAAGATAAAACTGAAAAATTCAATTTCAACGTATTCCCGAAAGCAGAAGCAGGTTTTAATCGCGTAGCGATACAAGTGCCTTCTACTACTGATGACTATGCTTATCAAGTAGAAGTATTTGTGGGCAAAGATGAATTGGTAGATTGCAACAAACACAACATGATGGGTGAAATTATCGAAAAAGAATTAGAAGGATTTGGATATAATTATTACGTAATCAATTCAAATGGAGAATCAATGAGTACAAGAATGGCTTGTCCTAACAACCAAAAAACCAAAAAATTTATTACGCTAGCACCTCGTTTGATGAGATACAACAGTAGAATGCCAATTGTATTTTATGTTCCAAATGGTTTTGAAGTAAAATATCGAATTCTTTCGGCAAGTAAGACAATGCAAAAAGCAGTTTCAAAATAAAGAGATACAAGATGTGAATGCATCGCATAAAAAAGTCCATTTGAAAACGTTTTCAAATGGACTTTTTTATTTGACAGCTAAGAAATTTACAAATTAAATTTTATGCCTTGTGCCAAAGGTATTTGCGTACCGTAATTGATGCTATTGGTTTGTCTTCGCATATAATTTCGCCAAGCATCAGAACCCGACTCTCTACCACCTCCCGTTTCTTTTTCGCCGCCAAAAGCGCCGCCAATTTCTGCTCCACTGGTACCAATATTTACATTGGCAATCCCACAATCGGAACCTTCTGCCGACAAAAATTGTTCCATCTCACGCATGTCTAAAGTCATGATAGAGGATGATAAACCTTGAGGTACATTATTATTTAAGTCAATTGCCTCCGCTAAAGTTTCATACTTCATCACATACAACAAGGGCGCAAAAATCTCTTCCTCAATATGAGGAAAAGATTTATCAATCGCCACAATACTC
The DNA here is from genome assembly GCA_019751895.1 of Sphingobacteriaceae bacterium. Taxonomy (GTDB): domain Bacteria; phylum Bacteroidota; class Bacteroidia; order Sphingobacteriales; family Sphingobacteriaceae; genus Pedobacter. The sequence goes on from JAIEMU010000063.1 coordinate 1,324, forward strand.
GGTGAAACATAGCAATTAGATTCAAATCCGTTGCCTTGAAGCAAAGCTCCTTCCACCAAAATATTTGCTTTTGCATCTTTGCAACGTTGAATGGCTTTCAAATACAAATCAACTGCCTGCTTGTCAATCAAAGGACCAATATGATTTTTTTCATCCAAAGGATTTCCAATTTTCAACTGTTTGTAAGCTTGAGTGATTTTGGTAATAAATTCATCGTAAATATCTTGATGAATAAGCAACCTACGCGTAGAAGTACATCTTTGTCCTGCGGTGCCAATGGCACCAAAACAAGCCGCAGGAATAGCAAGATTCAAATCGGCTTTGTTCGAAATAATCATGGCGTTGTTACCACCCAATTCCAACAAATATTTTCCTAATCTTTTGCCTACCACTTCCGCTACATTTTTTCCCATCAAGGTTGAGCCCGTAGCAGAAACTAATGCAATTCTTTTGTCAGCACATAATTTTTTCCCTAAAGTTGCGTCACCGATAATTATATTACTTATACCTTCTTCAAAACCATTTTTAGCAAAAATATTTGAAACAATTTTTTGGCAAGCGATGGCGCATAACGGTGTTTTTTCGGATGGCTTCCAAACACACACATTGCCACAAACCCAAGCCAAAGCCGCATTCCAACACCACACCGCCACAGGAAAGTTGAAAGCAGAAATAACACCCACCACACCTAATGGATGCCATTGTTCATACATTCGATGCGCAGGACGTTCAGAGTGCATGGTCAAACCATACAATTGACGAGACAAGCCCACGGCAAAGTCACAAATATCAATCATTTCTTGCACTTCGCCATAGCCCTCTTGAATGCTTTTGCCCATTTCGTAAGCAACCAACATTCCCAAGTCGTTTTTATGCAAACGCAAAGCATCGCCTATTTGACGAATAATTTCGCCACGTTTTGGGGCTGGCAATTGTCGCCATTGCAAAGCCGATTGTTGAGCTGTAAAAATTACTTTTTCATATTCCTCTTCGGATGTAGTATAAACTTTGGCGATTTTCTTCCCATCCACGGGTGATGAGGCAAATAAAAATGATTGTTTATCTTGAAAGAACTTTTCGCCCACTGCTGTTCCGAATTCTTCGGCTGTGATGCCTAAATTTTGTAAAAATGTTGTATTCATATTTTTAAAAAAGGTTTTTATTTATTGGTTTGTGAACTGAAAGTACTTTCAAAAATCTTATCGGCATTTTTAGCCTCAAACCCATCTCGTCGATGCTCTCTTTTTATTTCATTTTTAGGCAAATGTGCGAACTCAGGCAGCACCAATCTTTCGGCAAATTCAACATAAGAACCTGGTATCATTTTGGTTTGATTTCCCAAAAATGTAGCTTCTATCATTTGTGCCACTGTGGAACTTTGGCGCAACAAACCGTCAGGACTTACTTTTATTTTGCCTCCTGCATCATTTAGTTTTATACCTAATGTTTCCAACCATTGATTAAAAGCTTCTAAATTCTCAAACTGAGGCAAATCATGAACGCTGATGGTAAAGTGATTGAGGTAATAGCGATTGTAAATTACCCAAGAACCATATTCGGTTTCTTGTTGCAAAATATTGTAATCTTCAATACTCGGTATCGCCCAAAGTCCTGAATGCAAAAAAGAATCTACACTTTTTTCATCATCTAGATTTATGTTTTCTATAGGGTCAACGGTAATGTCTTTTGTGTATTTGTGGATGATTTCTTGCGCTTTTTCACTCAATTCATGCACTCTCAATTCGCTAATAAAAACCCTAGGATAATGTGGCAATGGTGGGTGGTACCAATAGGCATTCAATTTTTTTTCAGGAAAATTTAAGTATTCTTTTTTTTCATAACCATAATGAAGGAAGATTTTTTCCATCGAGGCAATCCCTAAGTTGGGTACACCCATTGCTCTGAAAGCGATATGGTCATTTTTAATAACGCTTTCGGCTGAATCTACGCTTTTTTGTTTTTCTAAAGCGTTGCAAATGATAGAAACATCTGGTACACGTTCTTGATATCTTCTCATCAATTCAGATAAGATGAAATCTAGTTTTTTGAGTTGAGTTGAGTTTTCCATAATTATAAATAAAATTTAAGAAAAGGATTGTTGATATAATCTTGATAAGGTATTTGTTCTTGCATCACAAAACCTTTTTGTGGTAATTTATTTTGTGCGTGTAAATCAATTACGCCACACACTGAGCCCGCCGTGGTCAATTGTATAGCTGTAAAGTGTTTGTCTTCAATATTTTGATGATAAATTTTCTTTACAATCGTTTTTTGTTCCAAAACACCTGCTTTCATTCCCGAAACAGAAATGTAAATCAAAATCACATCTTCTTCGGTGTAAGGAATGTTTGCATTAAAAATGTCTCTCAATTCCTCCCTGCGATTTTTAAAGTCAAGGTCCTCATACAAAAACTTAATCAAATCTCGATGTCCTTTGTAACGGATGGTTTTATAAGTCAATTCTTTTACCTTTCCAAGCAGTTGTGTAGCCAAACCACCTACTCCTCCTGAAGTATTGAAAGCCTCATATTCTACTCCATCAATGGTGAAATTTTCTAAATTTTCTAAGGCGGGTAGCTTTACCAATTCTCCATCCAAAATAGCATCACAAGGCTGAGCATATTCATTCAACAAACCATCTGTGCTCCATGTAAGGTTATATTTCAATCGATTATTAGGATGCATGGTCAAAGCACCTACCCTCAATTTTACATCCAACAATTCATCAAAACTTTGCGTCAAATATTGAGCGGCTATACTTACAAAACCTGGCGCCAAACCACATTGTGGGATAAAAACATTGTTTGCGTTTTGGGATATTTTTTGAATGTATTGCGTAGTGCTCACATCCTCCGATAGATCAAAATAATGTGTTTGAGTAGCCAAAGCTACATCAGCAATTCCTTTGTTGAGTTGATAAGGTCCCGCGTTTACCACATAGTCGTTATCCCTCATTATTTTCATTAAGAAGTCCTTATCTTTAAAATCTCCGAAATCGGTTTTTATGCCTAAAAATGCTAACTCACTAATATTTTTACTTTGACTTACATCCACCAACGTAACTGCGTAGCGCTTGCTTTGATGCAAAAGGTAAGCAATGGTTGATCCAATCTTTCCACTTCCTAAAATAATTACTTTTTTCATCGTTTTTTGTTTTGTTTTTTGTTTCTCTTGGTCGAAAAAACAACTTTAAATTGTTTAAAGTTATTTTTCTTGTTTTTACTATATTTTTCAAGTAAAACATTTTTTTTAACAAAAAAAAGAGTTTGAATCGCTTGTGTTTAATTAAATATTTTTAATTAACAAACATCAATTAATCAACACTTTAAACAAAAAAAAGTCTGTCCAAATAAATGAACAGACTTTTGAAAATATAGATTAAAAAAGTTTTATGCTTCTGTATTTTGATTATTCAGCTTAGAGCGTTTTTTACTGTATGCAAAATAAATAATCACACCAATTAACAACCATCCTAATGATAGTTTTTGAGCATCAATACTTAAATTAATCATCAAATAGATATTAATTAAGATACCGCAAACAGCTACAACTGGCAGTGCAGGTACTTTAAACGTACGCACTAAATTTGGTTGTTTTACTCTTAAAATCCAAACTGCAATACACACCATTGTGAAAGCGAATAAAGTTCCAAAACTGGTCATATCTGCCAATTTATTGATGGGCGTAAACGCTGCAACAGTAGCAATGATAGCACCAAGAATCATTAAATTAGTTTTCGGGGTACCTGAAAGTGGGTTTACTTTTGAAAATACTTGAGGAATTAAACCATCTTTCGACATGCCCAAGAAAATTCTAGATTGTCCCATAATCATTACCATCAAAACAGAGATAAGACCAACCGTAGCGGCAATTGTAATAATAACACTCGCCCAACCTTGACCAGCAATATCAAATGCATACGCAACTGGCGCTTTGATCGCATCTGGATATTTACCCATTGGATTGAAGTCTTTATAATCCATCATCCCTGTTAAAACCAAAGAAACTAAGATGTACAACAAAGTACAAATTAACAAAGAAGCTACAATAGCAAAAGGTACATCTTTTTTAGGATTAATGGCCTCTCCTGCTTGAGTTGAAACGGCATCAAAACCCACATAAGCAAAAAATATGGCTGCTGCACCCGATACAATACCTTTAAGACCGTAGGCCTCGTGTACACTTCCTTCAGGAATAGTAGCCTCAGGAATAAACGGAATCCAATTGTTTACATTGATAAAGAAAATACCTGCAATCACCACAAAAATAATTGCTGACACTTTTAAAATCACAATCATATTATTAGCTTTTGCTGCACTTTTTGTTCCTTTTATCAAAATTGAAATCACAAATAACACAATCAAAAATGCAGGAAGATTCATTGAAAAACCCTCTCCTTTGTAACTAGCAGGGTCTGTGGTCAAATATTCAGGCAACTGAAGATGAAATATCTTGAGTAGTTTATTGAAGTAGCCAGACCAAGAAACAGCTACCGTCATTGAGCCCATTGCGTATTCTAAAATCAAGCCCCAACCGATAATCCAGGCAAAAATTTCACCAATGGTACCGTAGGCATAGGCATAGGCCGAACCTTCAACAGGCAAAATAGATGCAAATTCGGAATAACAAAGTGCTGCAAAAACGCAGGCAATTCCGGCAATAATAAATGAAACGGCTAAAGCTGGTCCAGCATGGTAGTATGCGCCTGTTCCTGTAAGAACGAAAATGCCGCCTCCAATAATAGCGCCAACACCAATTGCGGTTAAGCTCCATTTACCTAAAACTTTTTTCAATGTACTTTTTTTCATATCCGCCTCAAAAGCAGATACTGGTTTTACTCTCCAAATAGACATATAATATTGGGTTTATGTTTTTAATAAGGGGTCAAATATATTCTTTTTTATTAATTACTAAAAATTACTTTCAAAAATTAGAATTTAAAAAATTTTATTAAAACAGATTATCTACATAAAAACTGACTTTTAATTTATCGAAATAGCAAAACCACCACTTGAAGCCAGCACTTGTTTCAACTTAGTTTGTTGGTTTACTTTCACTTTTCGGATAACGTAAGCCTGAGGATTGGTTAAATAATGTGCATTTTTAGCATCTTCATAAATAGTTGCCGTATAGGTTTTGCCTTTGGGTAAAAAACTAAAATCAACAATTGAAGTTCTTGGATTTTCGTCCGTTATACCACCTACAAACCATTGTTCTTTATTTTTTGTTTTCCTAGCGATGGTGATATAATCGCCTGGCTCGGCTTCCAAAATATAGGTTTCATCCCAGTCTAAGGCTACATCTTTGATAAATTGAAAAGCGTCCATAAAACGCAAATAATTTTCAGGCAAGTCAGCAGCCATTTGCAGTGGGCTATACATGGTTACATAAAGTGCTAATTGTTTGGCTAACGTGGTACTTAGTTTATTTTTTTTGGTTCCATACACCGAAAAATCTCCTTGAAAAATCCCCGGTGTATAATCCATTGGACCGCCCATCAACCTTGTAAAAGGCAAAATAGTGGTGTGGTCGGGATTGTTGCCATTGAAAGATTCAAACTCTGTTCCCCTAGCCGATTCTTGAG
>JAIEMU010000106.1 GCA_019751895.1 Sphingobacteriaceae bacterium
TTTAGCGTAAAACCATTATACACCGCTATTTATATCGGCTTTGTTTTTTCTTTTGCCTCGGTTTTGTATTTGCCTTACGTTGTGTATTCGTTTTATAAAGGTATCGAAGTTTCGGGTTGGGCATCGGTCATTATGACCATTGTTTTTTTCGGAGGCTTACAACTTATCATTTTGGGTATTATCGGAATTTACATCGGTAAAATGTTTATGCAAACCAAAAATAGACCCAATTACATCATCAGTTCTACCAATTTAAAATAATAAAAATGATTTTATTGAGTTTCGATATTGAAGAATTTGATATGCCGTTTGAATATGGAAAGCAAATTTCTTTTGAAGACCAAATGGAAATATCCATTCGTGGTACACATCATATTTTAGATATTTTGAAGCAAAACGACGTAAAAGCGACTTTTTTCTCAACCGTAGTTTTTGCACAAAATGCCCCTCAAATTATCGAAAGAATAAACAACGAAGGACACGAATTGGCTTCGCATGGTTATTATCATTCAGATTTTAAAGTAGAACATTTAGCGTCCTCAAAAATAGAATTAGAGAAACTATCAGGACAAAAAATAATAGGCTACCGAATGGCAAGGATGATGCCTGTGGATGAAAATGAAATAGCCAAAGCAGGCTACACCTACAACAGCTCCATCAATCCTACTTACTTACCTGGAAGGTACAATAACTTTGGCGTTTCGAGAACTCATTTTTATCAATCGGGCGTATTACAATTGCCCGCTTCGGTATCGCCAATTGTTCGTTTTCCATTGTTTTGGTTGTCGTTTCATAACTTGCCTTTGTGGCTGTATAAGTTTTTACTCAAAATCACTTTTAAAAAAGACAAATACATCAACGTTTATTTTCACCCTTGGGAATTTACCGACTTGAACGATGTTGAACGATTTGGTTTTCCTGCCTATGTGCGAAAAAACACGGGCGATAAAATGATTGAACGCTTGGATAGTTTGATAAAGTGGATGAAGTTGAATAATTACGAATTTAATACCATAAAAAGTTTTGTAGCTAATTTAAAATAAGATGAAAAAAGCAGCACTTATTTTATGGATGACTGTTTTTTATACTTTAACATTATTTGGGCAAAACACATCAAATGAAGGTGTAGATTTTTGGACAGTTTTTCCATCACATGACCCAGGAGGAGGGGCTGGAGCTTATTCGTATGCGAAAATTAGTATTTTTATCACCTCAGAATTTGATTCAGAGGTTACTGTAAGTTGTGGTGCTTATACCGAAACCAAAACCATTCCTGCCAAAACTGCGGTTGCATTTAATGTAACTAGAGAGCAGGCATACATAAATTTTGAAGAGCAAAATAAAAATTTACCCAATAGGGCAATTCATATAAAAGTTACCGATGGAATGCCTAAGGTGGCGGCTTATGCGCATATTTATGCGGGTGCGAGGTCAGCGGCTACTTTGCTTTTACCTACGGAATCGTTGGGACAAAAATATTTTTCTATAAATTATACCCAAACGGTTAATGGAAGTCAAAATCCTCCTGCAAGAAATTTTATTGTACTTGTAGCTGTAGAGGACAATACTACGCTTAATCTTCGTCAAAAAAATGGAGCAACGAAGCAAATTTTGCTCTTGAATAAAGGGGATGTTTACCAACACATGGAAGGAAATACGGATGATTTGACGGGAACGCAAATTGAAGTTGACCCCATCACCTCGGCATGTAAACGTTTTGCTGCTTTTTCAGGGAGCACTGGCGTTTCAATTTTTTGTGCAAAATCAAGAGACCCTTTATTTCAACAACTATATGCGACCAATAATTGGGGTAAAAATTATTTTGTCAGTCCATTTTTAAAGCGCAAGTATTTAATTCGAGTTTTGGCAAAAGAAAATGAAACCAAGGTGATTTACAATGGAGTTACCAAAATCCTTAATCAAGGTCAGTATTTGGAAAGTGAAGCACTGATTCAGGCGATAAAAGTAACCGCAGATAAGCCTGTTTGTGTAGCGCAATATGCATTTTCACAAGAATGCGCAAGTGCTAGTACAGCCGCTGTGTTTTCAGACCCTGAAATGGTGATACTGAATCCCATTGAGTTTAAAATTAAAAATATAACTTTATTTTCTTCCCCAAAAGAAGCCATTACAGAACGATACGTTAATGTAGTGATGAAAACCGCTTTTGTAAACACATTTAAAATTAACGGTTTTTTTGCTCCTTCGGGCTGGATAAAAATACCAATGAACGAAGATTATTCGTATCTACAACTATCTGTTGTTGAAGAAAGTATCACATTCAGCGCAGAGGATGGGTTTAACGCAATGGCTTATGGTTTTGGCGAAAATGAATCTTACGCATACTCGGCAGGTACCAGTGTATTGTTGGGGCAATTTATGAAAATTAAAAGCCAAACTTCTGGATCTGAATCTATGGACGCTTGTGTTTCCCAAAATTCAAACATGATCGTTTACTCAATTGATTTACTTTCTAAAATTACATGGAAAATTGACGGGATGCCTGATATTATAGATTTGAATCCCATTTACACAATAGAAAAAGTGAATGGAGATGATTATTATAAGTACGAAAACGCTACGACTATTGTCTTTAATACCTTGGAAGAAAAAAAAGCAATTGTTGAAGTAGCAATTTCAAGTTTAGGAGGTTGTTTGGCAAGAAATGATTCTTTTGAGTTTGTATTTAAGGTAAACGAGCTACCTAAATCAGATTTTACTTTTGGAAATTTAAGGTGTAGCAACCAAAATGTTTCATTTAAAGATAAAAGTACAAGCGCTTTAAAAATCAATAAGTGGATTTGGGATTTTGGTGATGGAAGTCAACCTTCAACGGAGCAAAACCCTAGTCATATATATAATTTAGCAGGTATTTATCGTGTAAAATTGATGGCAGGTTTAGAAGATGCTTGTTTGTCTAATGTATTTGAAAAAGAGATAGAGGTTTTTAAAAGCCCTAAAGTTGATTTTAAATCAATGTCATTTTTGTGTGAAAACGGAGACGGAATTGATTTAAGCAGTTATGTTGAAGAAAGTACCAGCAGCACGGGTAAATTTTCATTTCAAGGAGAGGGTGTTTTTGGGAAATTTTTCGACCCAAAAACAGTTAAAGTAGGTATTCATCCTGTGATCGGCAGTTTCACTACAGATAAGCAATGCGTTAATTCCGCCATTCAAAATATAGAAGTAATTGAATTACCTAAGTTAAATATTGGTAAAACAGTTTATTTGCCTAAAGGTGAAAATAAAGTTATTAAAGCGTCTTTTTCAGGATTAAATGCAAAATATAAGTGGACACCAAGTTTAGATTTGGATAATGATTCGGTTTTAAATCCAGTGGTTTCAACCCAAGCAGAGCGTGAATATACTTTAACGATAACTACATCTGAAGGATGTGTTTTAACAGATAAAGTTTGGGTAAAACAACAGCAAGAAGTTGCTTTGTACAATGCATTTTCACCCAATGGTGATGGCATAAACGATATTTGGAAAATCGAAAATATAACACATTATGAAGGAGTTGTGCTCCAAGTTTTTAATCGCTATGGGGAGAGAATTTTTAGTCAAAAGGGAGATGAAATTACACCATTCGATGGGACGTTTAATGGGAAAAAATTGCCATTTGGGGTGTATTATTATACGCTTACATTAGATGGCGGTAAAAAAAGTAAATCGGGTTCAATTACAATCTTAGAATAAAATAGTTAACTTTAAAAAAAAAATAAAAAAAATGCAAAAGATAGGGTTAATTTTATTATTTCTTATTTCGTTTTCTAAACTTTCGGCTCAAAATTCATCAAGTGAGGGTAGGGATTTTTGGGTTGTTTTTCCTACACATACTCCAGTTCTTAGAGTTGATGGATATAAACTTGCCAATATTAGTATTTTTGTTACCTCAAAATATGATTCTGAAGCAACGGTTAGTTGTGGCGCTTACTCCGAAACTAAACTGATACCAGCAAATACATCCGTAGAATTTAAAGTGGATAGAACAGCGTCTTATATTGAATTTAGTGATCAAAACAAAGCGCTAAAAGATAAAGGGATTCATGTAAAAGTAACGGAAGGAATGCCAAAAATAGCTGTTTTTGCACACATATATGCAGGAGCTCGTTCTGCGGCAACTCTCGTGTTGCCTACCGAATCGTTGGGGCAAAAATATTACTCAATGAATTATTCTCAAGATGCATTTTGGATGGACGATCCTCCAGTTAGAAATTTTTTAACTATTGTAGCCGTAGATGACAACACGAGTGTAATTATTCATCAAAAAAATGGTGTTGACAAAAAAATAACTCTTGAAAATGCAGGAGATGTTTATGAACATATGGGAGATATTTTTGAAGATTTGACAGGTACTATGGTTGAAGTAGATCCTACAACATCTGCATGTAAAAAATTCGCAGCCTTTTCGGGTAGCACGGCAGTATTTATTGGCTGTTATAGCTCTATGGACCCCTTGTTTCAACAGTTATACGACATAAATAATTGGGGTAAACAATATTTTTCGATTCCATTCGTTAATAGACAACATTTTGTAAGAATACTCGCTAAAGAAGATAATACCAAAGTAACGATTAATGGTGTTAACAATTTGTTTATTAGTAAGTCAGGTGCATATATTAAATCAGACGCACTATCAGGAGTTACGAAAATTGAAGCAGACAAACCAATTAGCGTTGCGCAATATGCTGTATCTCAAGATTGTGCATCGAGTACTGCTGAAAATGAATTTTCTGATCCAGATATGGTTGTTCTGAATCCTGTAGAGTTTAAAATAAAAAACATTACTATGTTTTCGTCATCTAAAGAGGCAGTAGTAGAACGGTATCTTAATGTTGTTATGAAGACGGAATTCACCAGTTCTTTTAAAATTAGTGGTACACCTAATGCTTTTTCTTGGAAGAAAGTTGATTCGGATGATAAGTTTTCTTACGCTCAAATTGTTGTTTCGGATAATAGCATGACCCTTAGTGCGGACGATGGTTTTAATGCCATTGCCTATGGTTTTGGAGAATTTGAGTCTTACGCTTATTCAGCAGGTACAAAAACTTTAGATTTAAAAGATTTAAAGGTTTTGAATGTGAAAAAAAAATACGAAAGTAAAGAAGCTTGCATTAGTCAAGAATCTCAATTGGTGTTTTATTCTTTTGTGCAATGTGCTAAGTTGAAATGGAAAATAGATGGTTTTTTACCGATGATTGACGATAATCCTACGTTTACAGAGGTGATGATAAACGGGGATAAAATGTATAAATATCTTTCGAAATCGATTTTCTTTAACAAATTAGGTGAACATAAAGTGGAGCTAGAGGTAGATCAACTAACTAGTGGAGGTTGCGTGTCTAGGACAGAGAAATACGAATTTAGCTTTCAAGTAATAGAATTACCTAAAGCTGATTTTTCATTTTCGAGTTTAGCTTGTACAGCAAAAGAAATTATTTTTACAGAAACAATGAATGATGCTAAGATTAATCAATGGACTTGGGATTTTGGGGACGGAATTGTTTCAACAGATAAAAATCCAACTCATATTTATAAATTACCAGGAACGTATCGTGTGAAGCTTACAGCAGGAGTTTCAGATGGTTGTGATTCTGAAGTAATCGAACATGATGTGCTTGTACTTTCTTCAGAAATTGTAGAAAACAAAAAAATATTTAAAGTAATTAACTTAAGCACAGGTGATGAAAAAGATTTTGCATGTATAGGTCAAACATCTAAAATAGGTTTTTATTCTGCTGTGAATTTGTCAAAAATCACGGCTAAAATTGATGGAAAAATTGATGAAATTATTGAAAATCCAAACTCTACAAAGGCAACAATTAACGGTGTCGAGTATTTCAAATATTTAATTTCTCCCCCGATACTTTTCGATAAATTTGAAGCTAATGAATTAGTTGTGGATGTGGTTTTTGCGGATAAAAATCCTTGTTTGCCTTCTACAGCTCAATATGAGTTTACAATTATGGTAAAAGATTTTCCTACGGCAGATTTTGCATCTGAAAGTTCAACTTGTAGTGATAAACCTATATCGTTTAAAGATTTATCAATGAATAGTTCAGCTAATAAATGGATTTGGGATTTTGGTGATGGCAGCAGTATTGTAAATGAACAAAACCCAAGTCATGTTTATAGTTCGCCAGGAACTTACCTTGTTAAATTTAGCATAGGTGTAGAAGATGGATGTAATTCTAATGTTGTTGAAAAATATATTTTCATTTATCAAACGCCGAAAATAACTTTTAATGCACTACCCAATATTTGTGAACATGCGGATGAAATTAATTTATTAGACGCTGTTGTTGAAGAAACTGGTGTTTCGGGTTATTTTACATTTAAAGGAAATGGCGTTTATGGGAATATTTTCAACCCTAAAAACACAACTGTAAATACGCATCTGATAACAAGTACTTTTGTTTCGGAGCAAAAATGTATGCGTTCTGAATCTCAAAATATAGTTGTAACGTCATTGCCAACTTTGAAAGCTGGTAAGACGATATATGTAGCAAAAGGGGATAAAAAAAGAATTCCATTCACTTATTCAGGACAAGATGCGATTTTTAAATGGACACCTAGCACGGGTTTGGTTGATAATACGGTTTTGAATCCTGAGGTTTCTGTAGAACGAGACACAGAATATACTTTGTCAGTAATTCAAGGAGGATGTGTTTTAACGGATAAAATTTGGGTAAAACAACAGCAAGAAGTTGTTTTGTACAATGCATTTTCGCCCAATGGCGATGGCATAAACGATCTTTGGAAAATCGAAAACATAACACATTATGAAGATATTGTACTCCAAATTTTTAATCGCTATGGTGAAAGAGTTTTTTTTCAAAAAGGGGATGAGATTACACCATTCGATGGAACGTTTAATGGGAAAAAATT
>JAIEMU010000104.1 GCA_019751895.1 Sphingobacteriaceae bacterium
ATAGATGAAGTCTCCGATAGACATATTATCAATATAGGTCATGTCAACCACACAATCTTCAATTTTAACGAGTTCCATGATTAAACACTTCGTAGTATCTTCTGCATTTGAAGAATTAGCCATTGCTTTAAAAAAATGTTTAGCTTTACACTCATAAAAAACTGCTTTTTTGCCACTTGGCAATTCAGATGTTAAAAATATTTCGTCTTTCATATCAATTTTACTTTTCTTGCTCCCGAGCAGGGAATCGAACCCTGCTTATAACCATTCGGGATAACGTATAACGTTCAACTTACAACGTAAAACGTTTCAACTACACATCCGACATACTCAACCCCACATCCTTGCCGTTATGCCTTAAAGAGATAAATGTTTTCGTTCTTACAGGGCGGTACGATTCTTGAATGATGTTGATGGCGTCTATAAATTCAGCGTTACCTGTGTCATCAGCCATCTTTTTAAGTTGCAATACACGGCTAGCTTTCAAGTTTCCTTTTGCATCTTTGCTCAGTAAACGCAGTACCAATTTCACCAACGCATCCGTTTCTTTGTCTTTGGCCAAAGAACTCAAATAATCGTTGATTTTTGCGATACCTGTATGCACCGTATCATCATAACCATCATTTAGGCGGTAGCCTACCGTTAGCGTATATTGCCCATCATCGGTTGAGAAACTGTGAGAGCACAAATCCTCCGACTTGTTGTAAACTTCGGCTTTCATGTTTATCAGCTGACTTAATGATGTATTTACGTGTGTTTTAGCCTCGGCCATTGTTTCGCTTATTTCAATCAATAATTCAGCAAGTGGCGGTATTACCTCATTTACCAATGTTTTATAAGCCTTTCTGTTTTCGCTTACTTTAACTTTTTCGGCTTTTTCTTGTGCCGCCAATTCATCCATCAACGCCTTGCGTTCTTGTGGGTTTAGGTTTTCGATATTCATTTTTATTCTATTATTCCTTTCATTTTAATGTTTCGTTTATTGTGGATGTCGTTGATGTTGTATTCCACACTAGCTACATCCAAGCTAACGTGATTGGCACCTTCCATACTTACGTTTAGGTACTCTTTTAATTTGTTTTTTACTACCGTTACCGCCACTGTAGTTTCGCATTCAGGCATTTCAAAATAGAAATGTACCGTTGCCGTTCCTTTAATTAGTTGCATATCATTTGTTTTTAGTTAGTATTTTTTCACGTTCCTTGGCAGGATTGATACCCAAATAGGTGTTAAATTCCGAAAACGAGATATTGAATTGTTGTTCAATGTGTTTTTTGAAAATAACGGTATTGGGCGTATCATATTCCTTATATTTTTTATAGATGTTTAGCACTTTCTCTATCCTTGCTAGCTTGTTTAACTTCCTTGTTAAGTGGTTTTTCTTCATTGTATTACGCATTTATAAGTTCAAATTCTTCAGTAGTAAGGGTGCTTAGGTTAATGCCCATGCTTTGAGCCAAACGAATTCTAAAAGCGGCCTCGTCGTAGTTCCACCACATTTTGGTGGCTAATGCTATTATTTTGGCATCTACAATCCCAAACTTGCCACAAAACACCTGCATATCATCCATAGATATGTTTGGAATCGTAAAGCGTTTCAATCGCCTAGCAAAAGTGGTATATACGTTGCTCTCGTCTTCTTTTGGCAACCATTCGTGGTCTAATCCTGCTATTTTGGCGATTTTATTACGCACATCGGTAATGCCACAAATAACGATTGATAACAAATCTTGGGTGGCGGTGTATAAATTTTTGAAGTTCTTTAATACCGCCAAACTCAATCCCTCGCTTTCATCAATAATCAAACAAGGTATCTGCTCCTGACTTTCGATAAAAGATGTAATCATGTCCATCAATTTGTTAGTTTGATAGCGTTTTACCTCTCTTTTTTTACCTTTGGCGGTCATCAATCCAAATTCCATAGCAATCAAATTCAACAACTGATTCCACGTTAATTTGCGGTCTATTTTGATGTAGTAGGTGTTTTTGTTTTTCTTGGTGTAGTATTGCAAAGCGATACTTTTGCCCAAGCCTGTATTGCCTACCAACAAACCAAATACCGCTTGTTTGTGGCATTCGGCAGTTACCGAATTAATGATTTTAAACTGGCGGAGTTCTTTTATCAGCTCTTTATCGCCATCGGTAGAAGCATACACCTTGATGCGTTCGCCAATAATATTCAACAGTCTATTGCTGAATTGCTTTTTGCCACCCAACAAATCCGAAACAGTACCCGTACTACATCTCGCTATCCTGCTTACAACGGCTTGATTGATGCCCTTGTTGCGCATCATATTATTTATTTGCGTACTTAATTCTTGTTGTTGTTTGCTAATGTTTTCCATAATTTTTGATTAATATTTTGAAATATTGAATTCCTTTTTTCAACTGATCTACATTCATTTTATTTAAGTTCGATTGTCCCACTTGCTTGTCCAAATGCTTACCGATTACGGTATAATTCGGCTTACCCATAGCCACCAAACACAAATTTTCGTTTAGTTTATCTACCTGATAACACAAGCCTACCAAGGTTCTAATCAATCGTGTTTTTTCGTCTTGTTCGATTTGTGTTAGGCTTGTTTTAGGCTGTTTTTCCAAGTAATTTGCCACCGCCACCAGTTCCATTTTGCTCAAATCCTTGAGACTTTCAGAACCTTTACTGCTAATACCACTCACAATATCTGCCTTGTAAGCCGTCAAGCCTGTTTGTTTTAGTAATACGTGTATTTTGGCAATCAATTTGGTGTTCATCTTATTTAATAATTGAGGTTTCGGTTTGTGTAAATGGATTGATGTAGGTTTTCACTTCACCTGTACTGGTGTTTACCATTTCTCCGTTTATATTTTCAAAATCTCCCATCTCTTCTTCGTGTAAGGCTTCTTTATCGTATCTGTTTTCTAGCTGTGTCATGCGGTTTTTTTGTCCAGCATTAGTGTTCATTTCATAGCATTCGGCTAGTTGTTTAGCCTCTTTTACCATGTCATAAGCCCTTTCACGTACCGCTTTCTGAAAACTTAAAAACACGGCTAATTTCTCCGAATCTCCCTCTAGGCTGGCCACCATGCTTACCGTTGGTTTCAATATCCAAGTGTCTATGTATTTGCCGCCTTTGTCTATATCTTTGTCAAATACTAAGGCTTCATTGTCGCCATATTCATTGATGTAAAGGCTCAGTTGTCCACTTTTTGGGTGGTGTTTGAGCGGTATTTTTTCATAAACTTCCAATCCTTTCTCAAATCCATAGTTTGTAAATAGGTTTGGGAAGTAGGTGTAAGTCTGTTTTTGGTGTTGAATTGTCAAACCATCAATCGTTAAGCGAACACGGTGCGAAATACCTGCGATGGCTACTTTGGTAAAACCGTCTAACAAAGCAGTGGCACTTTCTTTTTCTTGCCATAACTCGTTAGGTGTTTTGCCACAAGGTTTACGCTCCAAGGTTTTCATCTTGCGGTTATTCCACGCATCCATCGCTTCATTGCTAAGCCACAAAGCCGTTTGCTTGAAGTTTTTCGCAAATCCCTGTGCTTCTTTGTAGCCATCCTCACTTACTTGACTATTACGCCCCAATGCGGTGCGGTTTTGCCCCGAATAGGCTTTATTTTCTCTCAATATTTGCCCAAAATGACATATCAAGTTTTCTACAAACTTGGCTCTTGCCAATCCTTTTTTGGCAGGTTGAAAGATAACGCCATGCTGTTTACACCAGCGTTCTATCTCAGCACCGGCGGGTCCACCATCTAGTTGTAGTATTTTCGGAAGGTATCCTGTACGTTTTACGGCATCTTGCAAAGCCGAAATGGCATCTGTACCCTTTTCGCCCTTACCTTTGTACAAGTGCAAGCCTATAAATTTGCAGCTCGCATAATCATACACACGTATGCTGTTCATATCCTGTCTCGATTTGCCATTCCCAAATACCAACACATCCATCGGCGAACCATCTATTCCCCACATCGCATTTTTTTGTAGCGGTAACGTACGTTGCACCGTTGGTACATACAAATTCATGTGTTTTACTTTGCCCTCACGTTGTGCTGCTAACGAATTATCAACCTTTTTGAAATATTTTTGCAGGGTACTAACATCAATAGGATTAAAATCCTCAGGCCATCCCCACCATAAATTGTCTTTTGCATAATCCAACAGCTTGCTATAAATATGTGCCATTGGTAAAGCGTTGTTTTTGGTGCGTAACACCCTCGCATACTCTTTTTGCACCTCATTAAAACGCTCACGATTGGTATTGCCACCGCCTTTTACCTGTATAATTTCATAAATACTTTGGTTGCTTACCTTAGCTTGCATTACCTTGTGTAGCCATTCGCTCAAGCGGTAATTAGATTGGGGTACACTCACCTCTAATTGGTGTGTCAACGCATTGCTAAGGTTCAGGTGCAATACCTTCAGTAGGCGGTCACGGTCTTTTGGGTTCGCAACGGCTTCGTAAGTATCCATTTGGTTCCATATCAATTGCACTAACGCACAAGTACGAGCATACTTGATAACCTGTAGGCTATGAATGCCCATCTGCAAGTAATGCCCTGTATAAAGTTGATAGTGCGTATCTAAATAATGCTTAATATCGCCATGCACAAACTTTTCGGCTACTTTAGCCACCTTATGCACCGCCTCGTTGGCAATCGCCATCGCTTGGCTGTCTTCGCCTTTTGCAGCTTCTTTTTGTAAGCCGTTTTCCAAATCTTCCACCGCCAAACTAAAACGAGCCAACACACCTTGCTTTACATCATCAGGCAAATTGTGAACCGCCAACAAGCGTTTCGCATTCTTGCCGTTATACGCTGGATTACTAATGTTGGTCCAATACGGAGTTTTGCCATCACGTGAACGCTTGAGATAAACTAGTAAACTATTGTTGTTTACATCATTTATATCGCTTGTTTCACAATAAATATGTCCGTTTAGGTAGTGCAACATTACTTTATCTACTTACTTAAATTATTAATCGCTGTTTGCACTTCTTGTTGTCTTTGACGTATTAAACCTTTTATAACATCTTCTACAACACTACATTGATACACCTCTTTGGCTATCTTATACACATACGCTCGACTATAGCCTGTGGCTATAGCCACTTTTGCCAAATCACCCTTTTTCAAATAATTAATACCTTCCATGGTTTAATTTTTTATTTTAATTACTACTTTTGATTAATTATGTTACAAATATAATGTAATATTTTACATTAATGAAAATAAAAGCGTAAAAAAATACACTAATTAATGGGAGCTAGCAAAAGAATATTAGAATATATTGATTACAAGAAGATTAGTAAGTATAAATTTGCTCAAATAATGGGGTTTTCTAATAAATTTTTAGATAACAGTGATAATATGGGGACAGATAAGGCATGTAAAATATTACATCAATTTCCTGAAATTAATCCTGAATGGCTCTTGACTGGTGAAGGCTCGATGTTGCGTGAAGCAAAAGATAAAGGGGCTACAATTGTAGGGAACGATAATAATTCTAATATAGGAAACAACAATAAAATTATTTCAAAAACGTCCCCTAAAAAAGAAGATACGGTTACACAACGCATTCCATTAGTTAATGAGTTGGCCATTGGTGGTATAGGTGGCTCCATGTTTTCAATTGCAGAACAGGACATAAAAGACTATTATGTTGTCCCTAAATTCAAACATCGAAAAATTGATTTCATGATAGAAGTAAGCGGTTCCAGTATGTACCCAAAATACAATAGTGGCGATGTGGTAGCTTGCGCCATTATAAAAGAAAGTAACTTCATTCAATGGAATAAAACACATGTCATATCTACTAAAGAGCAGGGAATACTTATTAAGCGCATAAAAAAAGGAACAACCGACGACCTTGTTAAAGTAATATCAGATAATAAAGATTACGACCCATTTGAAATACCTATTTCAGAGATAACTGGTATTGCTATTGTCGTAGGTGTCATTCGATTAGAATAAAATTAAACCATTAATAAAACAAATTAACCTTCATTATAAATTAAAAACAAAAAAATGAATCTTACTAAATTAAAAGAAAAATGGCTTAAACTTAGTTCAGCTAAAAAATTCCTAGTTATTAATTTGGTTTTAGTACCAATAGCAATAATACATGCTGTATTAAACCCTAGCGAGTCTCGTGTATTAACTAAACAAGAAATACAGGCCGATAGCTTAAAGCGTGCCAAAGAAATCCAACACGAGGAAGAGCAGGATTTAAAAACTAATGCCCTTGTTATTTATGAGGATTTTGTTAAAAAGAAACTAGATAGCCCTTCAACTGCAGATTTTCAAAGTGTATTTTCTGCATCAACACTTATTAAAGACTCAAATGTTGCAATCAGATCTTATGTAGACCATCAAAATGCTTTTGGTGCTACTGTAAGAACAAATTTTATAATTACTCTAAAGCACCTCGGAGGAAGCAAAGCAGATCCGAATAATTGGCAAGAAACATCTTTTACTGCTGAATAATTTGTGTTCAAAATTTATTTTGAGTTAATGTAATCTAGCTATTCTAATTGAAGACAATAAATGTAATGTAGCTTCATGAAATTTGTAATGTAGGTGTAATGTAGATGTTATATTATTATAAAAATTAAAATTTAAATATGAATTTAGAGATTGTTAATCAGTTATTACTATTTTCTACCGTACTTTTTTGCTTGTATATG
>JAIEMU010000184.1 GCA_019751895.1 Sphingobacteriaceae bacterium
TTACTCATACAAGCAAATCCGTTATAGTTAGCGTAAAACGGCTCTGGGATGATAATTTCATCGCCATCATTAATGCATGTTTGCATGGCAATTGTAATCGCTTCTGAACCGCCCAAGGTTACCAAAATATCGGATGGCGTGATTCCATATCCTAATTTATTATAATACTCGGCTAACTTGGTACGATAAGCTAAAGTTCCTTCTGATGGAGTATATGCCCAAACATCAAAATCGATGTTTTTAATTGCATTAAGCATTACTTCGGGAGTTGCAATATCAGGTTGTCCGATATTTAAATGATAAACTTTTTTACCTTCTGCTTTTGCTTTGTCTGCGTAAGGTGTTAATTTTCTAATTGGTGAGGCGGGCATATCCACCCCTTTATTTGAAATTTTTGGCATAGTACAAAATTAAAAATCCCCGTTGAATAACGAGGATTTTTGTGTAATTTATTTTTAAACAATCCTATTTTTATGGATTAATGGTTTCACCTTTAATGTAAATAATTTTCATTGGTGTTTTTGCATTTGAGGTAATGGTTAAGCTTTTGCTAAATGGTGCTGGACCAGCAGCTGCGTTAAAAGTAACCTTAATACTTCCTTTTTCTCCTTTTTTAACAGGAACTTTCGTAAATTCTGGTACTGTACATCCGCAAGAAGCTTGAACATTTGTTAAAATTAATGGTTCCTCACCTACGTTGGTAAATGTAAAATTGTGTGTTACTGGCTTTCCCAACAAAATTTTCCCAAAATTGTGTGTCTCATTCTCAAATTTAAAATCTGCAGTTGAAGCTGTTTGGGCTTTTGTAACTACTGTAAAAAACGAAAAGAATGCGAATAATAAAAATACTTTTTTCATGATGATTTAATTAGTTTATTAATATGTAGCAAACTTAACTTAATATTTTTGAAAACAAAAAAATAAAATATTTTTTTGTTTTTTCTTACATTCAAATTAAACAGTTTTCACATCTACATCACTATAATCTTCTATATCAGATATATATCCATTAACTATTAAAAAGTCGAATAATGGTTTAGCTTCTTTGGTAACAGGCATATTTTTAGTGGTAATTACCGTATTTGTTTTTTTATCTAAGAACGGGTATGCAAAAAGTTTCACATTTTTACTAAATGTATCGCTCACATAAGCTAGAAGTTGACTCGAATAATTTTCACCAAAATTACTTGAATTAAATACAAATTTTAAGTTATTGATATTGGTAGAAATACCTACGCTTTTGGGTTTTGAACCTTCTAAGTATTTTGCCAATTTATTGTGTCTAGCAAAATTACTAACAATCACTAAATTACCTGTTTTACACATTTCTAATGCCCTAGCGGCAACCGACTCTAAATCTATTTCTTCTAAATTTTCATCTTTATCTGAAAGAACGTTTGACAATAGAATTTCTATCATCACACTTAAATTGTTTTTTTCTACTGAACCTACTTTTTCAAATTGAGCTACGGCTTTGTTCAACATACTAAAATTAGGTAGTGATTTTTGACCAAATTTGGTGCGTAAAATCATAATATCTTTTTTATACAAAAAGTCCTTTGCTTGTTGTTGTTTGCCTTGTGCATCAAAAATTGCTGCTGACGAAAAATCTTTCACAATAAGATAAAGGTTTAACAAAATATTATTTGAATCCTTGAAAGCAGGTCCATTTACAGAAATTAAATCTATTTCCACAGAGCCTACGGTTAGATTATCTGCTAAGGATTCTATCATTTCTTTTGGATTTTGATGATGATGAAAAGCGGCATAAACTAAATTTACACCAATAATCCCCAATACATTATTTTGCAAATTAGCATCTGTATCTAATAATTTGACGTGAAAGAAAATTTCATTCACCTCACCATGTGGTTCTGTTTGAAAACGAATACCTACCCAACCATGAGGGTCGTTTGTTTTACTATAATTTAAAGTTGTAACGGTATTTGCAAAGGCAAAAAAAGTTTTATCACAGTATTTATCCCCGAGCAATCGTTGATTTAACAGCTCAAATTCATGGTTTAGCATTTTTTGCAACCTTGATTGACTTACATATCTTCCAGATTCTTCAACGCCATAAATAGCATCACTAAAGGTCATGTCGTAAGCCGACATTGTTTTGGCTACTGTGCCACTTGCCGCTCCAGCGGTAAAAAAATTTCTTGCTACTTCTTGCCCTGCTCCTATTTCTGCAAAAGTGCCATAAATTTTCGAATCAAGGTTTATTTTTAAAGCCTTACGTTTTGTATCTAAGATTTCTCGCTCCATGCTACAAAAATAGCAATATTAAAATTGAATTAAGCCATTGACTTTAAAATAAAATTACTCATATCTAAGTGCTTCAACAGGGTCTAAATTACTCGCTTTTTTGGCGGGATAATATCCTGAAATGATGCCCACAACTACACAAAGCGCAAATCCTCCGACAATAAAATCCCACGGAATAATAAAAGAGCCACCCATCAATAAAGAAATTCCGTTTCCTAACAAAATACCCAACAAAATACCTAAACTACCTCCTATTAAACAAATAACAACAGCTTCAATCAAAAATTGTCTTCTAATTAAAGCTGGATTAGCTCCTATTGCTTTTCGTAAACCTATTTCTCTTGTTCGTTCTGTAACAGAAACTAACATAATATTCATTAAACCTATAGATGCACCAAACAAAGTAATTAAACCAATGGCTACACCACCGATGGCTACCGCAGATAAGTTTTGAATTAAGGTTTGCGCTACAGAATCACTTTTGGTAATTTCAAAATTATTATTTTGATTAATTTTTAATTTTCTGACATTTCTAAAAGTTGCTGTTGATTCTCCGATTACATTGTCCATCAATTTGGCATTTGGAACCATTACCGTAATGGTAAACGAAGGATTAGGCATCATGTTGATCATTTTAGCTTTTAAAAGTGGAATAAAAACCGTTCTGTCATCACTTGGACCAATTCCTGAACCTTTATTTTCTAAAACACCAATAACTCTAAACTTATTAGAACCAACTTTTATTACCTTATTTAATGAAGATTCTCCTTTAAATATTTTTTCACTTATTTCATGACCGATTATACAATTACTATTTACACTTTCAACTTCAGTTTGATTAAAATTCCTTCCTATCGCTAGATTTAAACCTTTTGCCATAATAACTTTGTCGTCTATACCTTGTATATTAACATTTGGATTGGTTTTTAAAGATTTGTATTTCACCGTTATTCCGTTACCTGCAAAAACACTTAACGCAACTGAAGCGGGTGCATTTAATTGTTTTTTAAAAGCCATCGCCTCTTCATAACGAACAACTTTAAAAGGCTGAGGTCTTTTACCTGCTCCACCTATTCGTATCCCCGTACCTCTATTTCTGATGGTAAAAGAATTAGCGCCCATGCTACTAAATGCCTCAGTCATACTTTTTTTAACCGCATCTAACGTAGTTAAAATACCTACTAAAGCCATCAAGCCAATGGCAATAATCATGGCTGTAAGCATGGTACGCAATCTATTACTTTTAATAGATTGAAAGGCTAAACGAGCGTTTTCGGTGTAAGTCATTTTATATATTTTTATTAACTAATGAAAATTTAGGTGTAAAAAAAATCCCGTTGCTATTCAGACAACGGGATGACTAATATTGTTACAAATTGAAATTTATTTTAAACTGAAAAACTCGTTCCGCATCCACAAGAACTTGCTGCATTGGGATTGCTAAAAGTAAACCCTCTTGCATTTAAACCATTTTGCCAATCAACTTGCATACCCAATAAGTACATTTGATGCGCTTTGTTCATAAAAACTTTAATACCTTCTATAAAAAACTCTTGATCACCTTCTTTTTTTTGATCAAAACCCAACACATAAGACATTCCAGCACATCCGCCACCTTCTACACCTACACGCAAACCAAAATCATCTGTAATTTCTTGTTGATTTTTTAATTTATTTAACTCTGTTAAAGCACCTTCTGTGAAATTAATCGGTGCAAATGCTGTTTCTGTATTTGAATTACTCATATTTTTTAATTTATAAAGAACAAATATAAATAAAATACACACTTTTGTAATCAGTAAAACTTAATATTACCCTTTATAAACAAATCATAATGAATCTAGAACTTTTTATCCAACAATTTTTATCCATTTCATTGGCTGGCACTGTTACGGTTAGCTTAGCTTATTTATTATTCAAAAAGAATTTAAACAAGCCGCCACAAATTCGAGAAAAAGTAATTAAAGTAAAAGAAAACAAACAGTTACTATCCTTGAAACTTCAAGCACACGAGCGCCTAATTGTTTTTATTGAGCGTATAAATCCAACTAATTTATTAGTAAGATTACACCAAAATGGAATTCCTATGCGTGATTTTCAAGCAATTATTTCAAATGAAATTAGAGCCGAATATCAACACAATATTACGCAACAATTGTACATTAGCACCGAGGCTTGGAATGTAATCAAAAAACTAAAAGATGACACTTTAACTATGGTAAATAGTGCAGTACAAGGTTTAGATGAAAATGCAACCGGTGTAGATTTAAGTAAAAAAATTCTTCAAAATATGGCTAATATCAAAAATAGTCCATACGAGCTTACCATTGACCTACTTAAACAATCTATTCATCAAAAAAATTAATTATGGACAATAAAAAATTCACCACAACTTCGGGAATTGAAATTAAAGAAAATTACCCTCCTATTTCCAAAACATTAGAAAATGCTGGAGAATTTCCATATACTAGAGGAATACAAAAAGATATGTATCGTGGTAAATTGTGGACGATGCGACAGTATGCAGGATTTTCAACCGCTGAGGAATCCAATCAGCGTTATCATTATTTACTAAACCAAGGAACTACGGGTTTGTCTGTGGCTTTTGATTTACCTACCCAAATTGGCTACGATTCGGACCACGACATGGCAGATGGTGAAGTTGGAAAAGTTGGGGTTGCGATTGATTCGTTGAAAGATATTGAAATACTTTTTGAAGGAATAGCTCTAAAAGACATTACTACCTCAATGACCATCAATGCCACTGCCTCAATTTTATTGGCAATGTATATTGCATTGGCTAAAAAACAAGGTGCTGATTTGAAGCAAATTTCAGGAACGATACAAAACGACATCTTAAAAGAATATGCTGCCAGAGGTACTTATATTTACCCTCCAAAACCTTCGATGCGCATCATCACCGATATTTTTGAATATTGTAGCAAAGAAGTTCCAAAATGGAATACCATTTCAATTTCTGGATACCACATTAGAGAAGCTGGCTCCACAGCAGTTCAAGAACTAGCTTTTACGTTAGCAAATGGAAAAGCTTATTTAGACGCTGCAATAAACAAAAAACTAGATATCAATATTTTTGCAAAAAGATTGTCGTTTTTCTTTAATTGTCATAATAATTTTTTTGAAGAAATAGCAAAATTCAGAGCTGCAAGACGCATGTGGGCGAAGATAACTTCAGAATTGGGTGCAACCGACCCAAAAGCACAGATGCTACGTTTTCATACGCAAACTGGCGGCTCTACTTTAACAGCACAACAACCTTTAAACAACATTATACGTGTAAGTAATCAAGCTATGGCAGCCGTTTTGGGTGGTACTCAATCACTACACACAAATGGTTACGATGAAGCATTATCATTACCCACAGAAGCTGCTGCAAAAGTTGCTTTGCGTACACAACAAATTATTGCATTTGAAAGTGGCGTTACAGAAACTGTTGATCCTTTAGCTGGTTCGTATTTTATTGAAAACCTAACAGATGAAATTGAAACTCAAGCATGGAAATATATTGAAAAAATAGATGCTATGGGCGGTGCAGTAATTGCCGTAGAAAATCAATATATGCAACAAGAAATTGCAAAATCAGCATATCAGTATCAGCTAGAAATTGAACAAAATGAGCGAACCATTGTTGGTGTAAACAAATTTACGCAAGAAGAAGAAAGCATTACAGACGTTTTGCGCATAAACGAATCGATTAGAGAAGTTCAAAAAAACAAACTAAAAGCTCTAAAAGCCGAGAGAGACAATAGTGCGGTAGCAATTGCCTTAACTAATTTATCCAATGCTGCGAAAGGAAATGACAACATTATGCCTTATATATTAACCGCTGTTGAATGCTACGCAACCCTTGGAGAAATTGCAGATGTATTAAGAAATGTTTTTGGTGAATATTAACAATTAAAAAGTTCTCCACATAAAAAAATGATGTTTTAAAATAAATCAACTTGCCTATTAGATAGTTGTGATTTTTTTTGAAAAAACAATGAAAATGTTGATAATTTTTTGAATATTCGTAAACCCAAAAAGAGAAGCTATTTATTCGCTTCATGCTATTGAAAACCAATAAAATAATAATAAAAATGAAAAAAAATTGTACCGAAGTATGGAAAAACTGTCTCCAAATCATAAAAGACAACATTCCCGAGCAAAGTTTCAAAACTTGGTTCGAACCTATCTCGGCGCTAAAACTAGATGGTAACATTTTAACTATACAAGTACCTAGTTTATTTTTTTATGAATGGTTAGAAGAGCATTTTGTTGTGCTTTTAAGAAAAGCTGTAAAACAACAATTAGGACCGGAAGGAAGATTAGAGTACAACATTGTTGTAGATAA
>JAIEMU010000186.1 GCA_019751895.1 Sphingobacteriaceae bacterium
AATTCTCACAAACCAAGTACCTATGATAGAGAAAATAATACCCAAACCGCAAATTACCATAGGTAATAAAACAGGAGAGAAACCACCTAAATTATCGCTGTAAACGCCATTTGTTTTTTCAACTATAATTTCTTGTCCCAGAACCATGGTAGCCAAAATAGTAGCTACATACGAACCGAACAAATCGGCGCCCATACCTGCCACATCGCCTACATTGTCGCCCACGTTGTCGGCTATGGTTGCTGGATTTCTCACGTCATCTTCAGGAATACCTGCCTCTACTTTTCCTACCAAATCAGCGCCTACATCAGCTGCTTTGGTATAAATGCCACCGCCCACACGGGCAAATAAAGCGATAGATTCTGCTCCCAATGAAAAACCTGTTAAAACCTCAATAGCAGTTTTCATTTCCGTGCTGTTGGGTGCTACAACATTAAATAATTGTAAAAAAACGATGAACAAGCCACCTAAACCTAATACGGCCAATCCTGCTACACCCAAACCCATTACGGTACCGCCCGTAAAACTTACTTTTAAAGCTTGTTTTAAACTGGTGCGAGCCGCTTGTGTAGTTCTTACGTTGGCTTTGGTGGCGGCTTTCATGCCAATATATCCAGCCAAAGCTGAAAAAACAGCGCCAATAATAAAGGCAACAGAAATAATCCAACTTGAATGTAAGGCTACACCATTTACCTCGTGAATGTTGCCCGAATAAGCCAAAAGTGCTGCGGTAAAAACCACAAAAATACTCAATACTCGCCATTCGGCTTTTAAAAACGCCATTGCGCCATCGGCAATATAGCCTGCCAATTCCTGCATGTTGGCATCGCCAGCGTCTTGTTTGTTTACCCAAATACTTTTAATGAGCATAATTACAAGGGCAAATAATCCCAATAAAGGAATTAAATAGATTAAATTTTGTTGTAGAAAATTCATAATAGATTTTTTAGTTTTAGTGAATGATAATTGTAAATTTAATAGTGTTTATCAATAAAACAAATTTTTAGCTAATTTTTATGTGTATGGTTTTTAAAGGTTTTGTTTTGTTGGTTTTTAAACTATCTTAGCGATAAAATTTGCAAAATATGAAGATTCAAAACGAAGAACAAAATTTTAAAAGGGAATTAGGCTTGTTGGATGGCGTGATGTTGGTGGTAGGTTCTATGATTGGCTCAGGTATTTTTATCGTGAGTGCTGATATTACCCGATACGTAGGTTCGGCAGCTTGGTTGATATTAATTTGGGTACTTACGGGAATTATTACCATCATTGCTGCGGTAAGTTATGGCGAATTGAGCGCCATGTTTCCCAAAGCTGGCGGTCAGTATGTGTATTTGAAAGAAGCTTACAGCAAGTTGATTGGCTTTTTGTATGGTTGGAGTTTCTTTGCGGTTATCCAAACGGGAACGATTGCAGCGGTTGGGGTAGCGTTTTCAAAATTTGCTGCGTATTTGTATCAACCTTTTAGCGAAAACAATATTTTATACCAATTAGGAAGCTTCAAGCTTAGTGCGGCACAAATTGTTTCTATTTTAACCATCGTTTTATTAAGTTATATCAATAGCCGTGGGGTAAAAAATGGAAAAATACTCCAAACATTTTTAACCATTATCAAGATTTTATCGCTTTTTGGATTAATTATTTTTGGATTAACCTTAGGTGCAAAAGCCGAAATTTGGAATGCCAACTGGGCGGATATGTGGACAGCTAAAACTTTAAACATAAACTCAGGTACTTGGGATAATATCGGTTTAGGAATGCTTTTGAGTGGCATCACGGCAGCAATGGTAGGTTCTTTGTTTAGCAGTGATGCATGGAATGGGGTAACTTTTATTGCTGCTGAAATCAGAAATCCAGAGCGTAATGTGGGTTTGAGTTTGTTTTTAGGGACTTTTATTGTAACCTTAATTTATATCCTTGCCAATATTATGTATGTGTCGGTGTTGCCTTTACACGACATTGCTACTGCTCCATCGGATAGGGTTGCTGTAGTTGTTGCACAACATATTTTTGGAAATGTAGGTACTATTTTGATTGCCGTGATGATTATGATTTCGACCTTTGCTTGTAACAATGGAATGATTATGGCAGGTGCTCGTGTTTATTATACCATGGCACAGGATGGTTTGTTTATCAAAAAAGCAAAGCAATTAAACCGTTTTGATGTACCAGAATGGGCACTTTGGGCACAATGTGTATGGGCTTCTTTATTGTGTTTGACAGGGAAATACGGAGATTTGTTAGACTTTGTGGTTATCATCGCTTTGTTGTTTTATATCCTTACCATTTTAGGCATTTTTATTCTTCGCAAAAAAATGCCAAACGCCGAAAGGCCATATAAAGCCTTTGCCTATCCTTATTTACCTGCTTTGTATATTCTTTTAGCGTCTATTTTGGTTATAGGTTTACTCATTACCAAACCTACTACTTGTGGTTGGGGTGTGGCAATAATGTTGGTAGGTATTCCTATTTATTATTTAAGTAAACCAAAAGCCGACTAAAATAGTTTTATAGCGTCTATTTTTATATTTTTGTGGCATGGGAACTCAAGTTGATTTTGGAATAAAAGGCTATAAAAATTACGGCATACATTTGCGTGAAAAATACAAAGGACAAAGGGTCTTTAAAGTTATCGTGGATGGTGGTTTTACCTGTCCAAACCGAGATGGGAGCAAGGGGTATGGCGGTTGTACCTACTGCAATGTAGATTCATTTACGCCCGAAATTTCGCGTAAAATGCCAACCATCCGTGAACAACTGACCGAAGACATGCTCAGAGCAAAAAATGGCTACAAAGCCGATAAATTTATTGTCTATTTTCAGCCCAATACCAATACTTATGCACCTACGCATTACCTCAAAGCGATGTACGACGAGGCGCTGTCTATTCAAACCGAGGATGTGGTAGGTTTTTCGGTAGGCACACGCCCCGATTGTATTGATGCCGAAAAGATAGCTCTTTTGGAAAGTTACACCGATAGATTTGATGTGGATTTGGAAATGGGCATGGAGTCGATTTATGAAGAAACGCTAGCTCAAATAAACAGAGGATGCACCCATGCCGAGTTTGTGGCTGCGGTTGAATTGCTCAAAGATTCGAAATTAGATTTATGTGTGCATACTATTTTTGGCTTTCCTTGGGAGACCAGAGAAATGATGCTCAACTACATTCACGAAATCAATCGTTTTCCGCAAATCAAATTTGTAAAATTTCATCATCTGCATATTGTAGAGGGCTCAATCATGGGAGCGAAGTACAAAAAAGAACCTTTTAAATTATTTTCTCTTGAGGAATATACCGACTTGTTATGTGATTTAATCCCTTTGTTGCGCCCTGATATTGTAATCCAACGCTTGTTTGGTATTTCCGATTGGGATTTGCTCATCGCACCCAACTGGGGGATGAAAAAACACGCCATTCAAACCTATATGGATAAAGAAATAGAACGTAGGGGCGTGGTGCAAGGTTCTGATTACAAGGGTTAATAGATTATTGAGGAATAGCTTCTGTTAAGAGTTTATTTTCATTTTTGTCAAAATAGATACAAGTCATTTCTATCAGATTAACTTCCCATTTTTCTACACCCAAAATAGCACAATCTTTGCAAAAGGTAAAATAATCTGTTTTGCCTTGTTGGTGTTTTTGCAGTTGTGCTACAAAATTAGCTTGGTCGCTTTCTTCCGCTATCTGCAATTCATCATATTTTGATGTAGATTTTAGCGAATAGCCATTCTTTCCAAAATAAACCGTATGACTATCCTTCACCCAAGTTGTAAAACCAATAACACCTAAATTTTTAATTTCTTGAATGTATTTTGGAAAATCTGTTCCTGATTTTACTTTTTCGTGTGCTTGTTCTATTTGTGAGATGGTAAACATGGTTTTTTGTTTAATAATTCTGTAGCTTATCTAATTTCATCTAGTTCGGAATGAAACTTACCGTCTTTATCAATAAATAATGTAAAATGATAACTCCAACAAGTTTCTGGAACACCAATAACATGCTGAATTTTAATTATTTTACTTTGTTTGTCATATTCTTGAACCCAAGTATTAAGTGTTATTGCCTGATTTAGAAAATTTTCATCCCCAATTTGTTCAAAATCATTTTTGTTAAATGTTCTGTTAAAAAGTATCTTATTAGACTTATATACCGTTATTTCAGAGGAGTAATCTCGGAAGTGAAAGACCGAAGTAGTACTCTTTTTAGAAGTATGCGAAAAAGAAACAGATTTATTCATTAGCGTTTTTTTAGTTATTGATATTCTCAAATTTTCTTTTGAATCTAAAATGGTATCAATCGTATTTTCTTCATATTTTTCGGGAAAATATTGGTCTTTAATTTCGGTTTTATAAAAATTACTATCACTTTCAATAGCCAATTTAATTGTGTCTTTTAATATTGTATTTGTATTGGTTTTGTTGGTTGGTTGGGTTATTTGAATTTTATTGCTGTTTTTATTTTGTATACAGGAATACAATAAAATAGATGTAAGTACGAGTGAAAGGTAATAACGTATTTTTTCTAACATGGTTCTATTTTTTGTTTAGTGCTGTGTATCAAAAAGAAAATGGTTCAATGATTTTATTCCTAAAGTCAATTTAGTCGTAATGATGCCTACATTTTACAATTTGAATTTCATCATCTTGAAACCTATAAATAAGTCTATGTTCATCGTCAATCCTTCTTGACCAAAATCCAGCGTATTTATGTTTTAAGGGTTCGGGCTTGCCAATTCCCTCAAAAGGAGTTCTAGAAATATCCTTCAGCAGTTCGTTTATTTTCTTTACTTTTTTCTTGTCTATCTTTTGCCAATACAAATAATCCTCCCACGATTCATCTACAAAAACGTACTTCATAATTTATTCTTCAATCAAATCTTTAGAGAATGAATTACCTTTTTTTAATTTTTCAATTGCTGAGTCAAGACGTTTTTCGTTAGTGCGAGAGGAAATTTCATAGCTTGTTGCCATGAGAGAATTATATTCTTTAAGCGACATGATGACAACACCAGAATCCTTGCCACGATTGATGACAAGTGTTTCAAAGTTTTTAACTACTTTGTCAAAATAAGATTTGATATCTTTTCTAAAATCTGAAATATTTGCAATGACCATAGTGATTAATTTTGTACAAATATATGTACAAGATTTTAGTTTGTGTGAATTTTTATGTTAAATTATATTCACTAATTGAAGGGTGTATTTTTTTAAAAAAAATGTTCAATCAAAAGCCTTCGGTATTGTTTATGTAAAAACACATTTGTTGGAAGTTTCCAAAAAAATATCGTTACCGATGATTCTAAAGAGAAAGATTGAATACTTGATAAAAGTACAATGTCAAACCCTATGGGGTTGCGTTAATTTACGCTTTTCTAACAAATTCAGATTTTAAGCCCATAGAACCAAAGCCTTCAATTTTACAATCAATATTATGATCTCCACCAGCGTTGATTCTAATGTTTTTTACTTTTGTACCCGCTTTTATCGGCTTTGGAGCACCTTTAACAGGCAAGTTTTTAATTACAATTACGCTATCGCCATTTTGCAATTCAGTACCGTTAGCGTCTAAAACTTTTAAGCTGCCTTCTTGCGCAGTTTCGCTTGGTGCATCTTTAGGGTTCCATTCATGAAAACATTCAGGGCAAGTTAGCAAATCGCCACTTGGATATACATATTCGGATTGGCACTTAGGGCAAGGAGGAAATTCAGACATTTTGTTTTGATTTTATGAATTGCGAAAATACGGATATTTTTTAAAAGTGCAGGTGTTATTTTTTTGAATTTGTTTTCTAAGTGATAAATTTTGCTCTTCGGAATTTGTAATTCCGAAGATGTACCATAGGGTCTGTGACCCGACACTAAAAAACGGATAACTCTACTTTACTAATATCTTAAAATAAAGTCGGTTACAATAAGAATTAAAAATCCAACGATAAGACTTTTGAATTACAAATTCTGAAAAGCGGAGGTTTAAAGTTTGATTGATAATTCCAATTGCCCACCCAAACCAAGTTCAACGATTCTTTGTAAAGTAGAAAATCTAGCTTCTTTTATGTTGTTTTCAATCTTTGAAATATAGGATTTTGTAGTTCCTGCTTTTTCGGCAAGCTCTTCTTGAGTTAAACCTTTTTGAAGTCTCGCATCATGAATCATTGCACCAATTTTGAAATTTTCAAAACCAGCGTCAAGTTCATCACGTTTTGCAGTCCCAGTTTTCCCATAATGTTTGTCTTTAAACTGCTCAATTGTTGTGATGTTGTTATTTTTCATAGAACAAAAGTATAAAATAGTTTCACTTTAGTGAAACTATTTTGGTGAGATTTTTTTTCGATTAATCAGTTCGTATATTTTTTATCGAATTGGGATGATTTACTTTCGAATGGTTTTAGTTTTTGTGAAGGAATTCAAGAATAAGACTTTTGAATTACAAATTCTAAAAAGCGGAAACAACTACATTTCTTATGATAGCTACTGTTTAATCGTCTTATTCTCCGTTTCGTATTCTTGCTACATTGCGGTTCATTTGATACCTAACAATGATTCGAAAAATAAACCTCTTAAACAGATTTAGTTTTTGTTGGTGCTTTGCATAAAAATCATCTGGGCTGTCAAATAGT
>JAIEMU010000102.1 GCA_019751895.1 Sphingobacteriaceae bacterium
TACCAGATATAATAAAATTTAATAATAAAGTTAAGCGCACCCAGTCACCAAAGCCAAAATTTGTAGTTATGTCTGTTACAAAGTAAATCAGATTACCAGTCATTAATACCACAAAGACTTTATGGAGCATAATTACAGATATGGCATCATTTACCCCATTAATAAAAGCTAATTGACAGTAATTCAATAAATCACGTTTTTCCATAAAATACACTTATTAAAAATAATATAGCAGCTATTGTACTAGATTATTAGAGGGTGGCATAAATTTTGTGGAAATGAAATTTTTGTTACCCTATATTAATTTCAGAAATATCTAATGACCATAGTCCATTTTTTTGAACAATTAATCGTCTCTTTGTTCATCTCTGGCAAATAAACCCAAAAGCCCGATCTTGATTACACCAAATCTTTCTTTTAGCTCAGCTTTATGGGATTTTAAATAATTTAATACTTCAGTTTTTGTCATAATTAGCTCTCCTATAATCGTACTACAATAAATCAGATAAAGGTTTTGTATTACTGGCATCATCTAGATATTTCCAGAAAACACCAGCTCGTTGACCTGCTGTTACTCCAACAGATTCGCGGATAAATCCCATAGCTTGATTTGCTGATTGGTAGGTAACTCCATCATAAACAACTGATTTATTATCCTTATTAAATATAGCGGTATAATGAACTTTTGGCTGTCCACGTGGTGCATAATCAGCAAATATAGCAATTTCATTATTTATCAAGCTACTTTGTTCGTGTTCAACTATACTAGATAAATTGGCGTCTAAATTAATTGTAGAATTTTCAAGATTAACACTATCATTTATCTGTGGTTGTAGAGGCGTTATTGCGTCTGATTGCACTTCAACCAATGGAACAGGATTACTTAAATTTGCTATTTTATGTATAATATCAAATAATTTTTTAAAATAAGAAAACTCTTCTTTGGAAAAATCTCTACTCATGATCTCTAATTGATGCTTGGCGCTATTTTGAATATTAGTTGTGATATCGTCTATAGATGCATTGAAATAATTTTGCTTATTCATTGCAATACTAAACGCATCTTGATATACATTACTTTTAAACATATTTTCAATAGTAAACCCACCATCATGCCCATCTCTTTTTGGAAGTAGTACCCCAAAAAAACTACTATCTAAATACTGACACTTTAATTTGGCAAAATACTTATTTTCATTATTTTTTTCAAATTTATCTTTACTAAAGGATTCTTGCCCTGCTTTATCATTATCAAATATAGCAATATATTTTTTATCAAATATTTTTGCTTCGCGTAATCCAACTAGCATTGGTACTAAATTTTTCTCTCCACCGAGATCAAATACTTCAAAATCTAAATCAGGGTAGTCGTCCCTATAATGCTTCCATGCATTAAGTATATGACTTTTATCATGTTTACCTTCCACTAATAGAACCACATCTTTTTTGGTTGATAAAAAAGCAGTTTGTTGTTGGGCGCTCCAAAAATCTCCTGCTAAATAATCTATTTCCTTAGTCTTAGCTGAGTCAATATTTTTGCCACGATCTAAAACATAAACTCGATCTTGATTATCATTATTAACATCTTTAATACATTGAGTTAGGGTTGGTGAATGAGTGGTTAAAATAAATTGGCGGTTATGTTTGTATTGGTTAATAATATTTATTATTTGCGGCTTATTATTCAAGTGGATATGCGAATCTGGTTCATCCAACAAAAACAAACTGTCATCCTGAGAGACAAACTCAAAAGATGCTTTTAAAAGCAAAAGTTTCTTTTCGCCTTCGCTTAGATCATTTAATGTCAAATCTTTATTAAAAGTAATTTTAATATCACTAATCATTTCACTAGCAATCGCATTATATAAGTATTCAAATATGTCAACATCACTGTATAATGACTTAAACAACTGCTTTAACTCTCCTAAATTGTAACTATTTTTAAAATCAATTAGCTTTACAAAATCTTTTGTTTGACTATTGTTCCAATTTTTATATTTTTTAGTTTCAAATTTAAATTCAATATTAGAGACGGAATGAATTCTTAATGTTTTTTCTGTAAAATATTTATTATCTTCTGATTCAGATAATAGAAGTGTCAAAAGTGAAATCCCCCAGTGCCTACGACTCAAAAAATTCATTTTTATTGAACTTAAGAAAACCCCAGATGTTACACTGTTAATAAAATCAACAAAAACTGGTTGGAAATAATTCACCCAAAGCCTTTTTTCCTCACCGCTATATACCACTACCAAGTTCTTAGGCAGTAAATCTTTGTCGTTAATAGATAAATTTTTTATATTACCATCTACAAATGTCTCTATTCCATTATTTGAAAGCTTAATAATGGTTCTGTCATTTAATCCATCTAAAGCATAAGAAATTTCAAATTCAAACTTAATGCTTTTACATATTGAAGTTAGGTGTTGGGTTTTATTATGATATAACTTCATAAATATGTAGCATATCGCTTCTATTGTATTACTTTTACCACTGCCATTTAAACCAATAAATGCAATAACATCGCTACGATGCTCAATATTAATGTCTAGATCTTTATAACCTTTAATTTTTAGTTTAGTGATTTTCATAGTGGAAGATTGCTTTCTCAAAATTTAGTATGGCACTAGCTCTATTGTCAACCGCTAATTGTTTTAGCTCTTTGATTTTATTTTTTATATTAGTTATATGCTCAGCAATTTCATTCTGTATGTCAAGTTTGGGAAGAATAATTGGACTAGACAAATATTCCTGACTATTTATATTTGGTTGTCCAACGCATCTCATAGTATTGTTTATCCATGATTTATATAAATGACTTTTTGTATAAAATAATAAATATATTAAATTAACTTTTGAAGTATCAAAAACAAATTTAATCAAATACCCAGCATACATACACTTACCATATTCACTTTTATATACAAATGTTTTCCCTACTGTATTTCCTGATCGAGCAATTAAAAAATCTCCATCCCGAAGTAAATAAGCTTCATCTGGTTTTTCTGAAGAAACAATATTTTCATTTAATGTACCATCTTCATTTATGTCGGTTATACGAATATAACGGATTTCTGTAATTTTATTTAATGTTTTTGAGTTAGAGCCATATTTGGGCTTTTCAATTATTAAATCACCCAATTTGCCTATATAATACTTCGCATTAAAAATTGAAGATGCAAAAATACTCTTATAATCCCATTGAGTAATTTCAGAGCAATTTATAAATTTAAGAAATGCACTTGACTTATATTTAGTTGATAGCGATGTTTCTAACCCGAGTTCATCATATAAGTATGTTTCAATAGATTGTTCAAGTTCTAGGGCTTGTTTTTCACAATCATTTGCGCAGTCAATTTTTGCTTGATATTTCTCTACTAATTGTTTTTGCTCGTCTAACGTTGGTAATGGGATTTGAAAATTTAACATGGTACTTAATGTAAAATGTCTACCATCTGCACCAATTGAATTTTTATCCCATTCATCCGTTAATTTATGAACTTTTAACAGAAGCTCCAAATAACTCGGCATAATTTTTGTAACATCTATATTCAAATATGTCATATTACTAGAAGCATAAGAGTCTGCAAATTTAGGATAAACAATACCCCACTGTCCACCAACAGTACGAACTTTACAAAAAAATAACGTATTTTCTTTTGATCGCTGATATCTCCTCATTGTGAGTTCATGACCCTTAGCAATTCTATTAATATAAACGCCTTGTCCATGGGATCTAACTCCAAGTATAGGATATTCCATTGAGTCAGAAATTTCTACCCATTGAATTGCGGTTTTACTTAGTACCTCTTTCAATTCTATTGTTTTAAAATTAAATTTCTGAGAGTTAATGTTAAAACTTTTAACATCCCAAGAACCAAGATTGGCGAAGGTTATAAAATTCAATGCCTTGTACATTTCATGGTTTACCATAATTTATTTTCTTGTTGATATTGTTTAAACTCGCTCAATAAACTAACCAGTTGATTGCCCTTAGATTCGGCACCCGTGGTAGTAATGCCAGCATCGCCAATTTCAGCAAGCGGTATTTGATAATCAAAGTTAGTTTTTACTTGTTGTTTGATTTCTTCTTCAATTTTTGCTTCAAGTTGTTTTAATTGATTTTGTAATGCTTTACGCTCTGTAGCAATAATTTTATCAGTACCTTTTTTATTGAGTTGTTCATTTATTGACTCTAACTCATCTTTATATTTTACTGTTATTTGTTCTCGTGCTATCTCACAAAGACTTTGGTAATGTGTTTGTTCTTCAAAGGTAAATTTTTTCAAAAATACCAAGCTGGTTTTTACGGTTGCGCCTGAACTATTAAATACATCTTGTGGTAAAGAGACAATTAGCAAAATTTTGGCTCGAGATTCAAAATATTCGCGTACTTTTTGCAAGTTTGAGCTATTTAACACTCCCTCAGGTAAAACAATTCCTAACCGACCACCTGGCTTTAACAAATCAAGGCAACGTTCTACAAATAGCACCTCAGTTGCACCAGTTGTTTTACCTGTTTCGTATAATCCACGAATAGATTTTCCAAAGTTTGCCGTAACTTGTTGTAGCTCTTCTTTATAAATGTCACCATATAAACCAATATATTTTTTAATCATATCTTCATTAGTATATTTATCTTCCATTGCTACTTTGGGATTATCTTTGGATAAAACCGAACCAAACGGTGGATTAGTTAAAATTACATCAAAACGATTTCTAAATATACCGTTAACATTGAGCAAACCATCATTATGATGAATACCGTTATGACCATCACCATGCATAATCATATTCATTTTTGAAACACGCGCCATGCGCGGATTTGCATCTGTTCCAAAAATTGACTGTTTGGACAGTTTAGCTATTTCAGCATCTTGCTGTTTATTTAATTTTTCAAGCTCTGCGTTATATAAGCGCTCTTTTTCATCATCAGCCAGTTCTACTTTATTAAAGATCCCTGCTTCTTTGTCTTTTTTTAGTTTAATGTATCTAGTATCAATGCTCTCTTTTACTTTTTCAAAAACACTAATCAAAAATCCGCCACTACCAGCACATGGATC
Organism: Sphingobacteriaceae bacterium; assembly: GCA_019751895.1. Lineage (GTDB taxonomy): Bacteria > Bacteroidota > Bacteroidia > Sphingobacteriales > Sphingobacteriaceae > Pedobacter. The sequence goes on from JAIEMU010000102.1 coordinate 5,064, forward strand.
ACAGATTAACTCTCCTTGCTCAGGTTTTAGCACATCAACCATAAATTCAACCACCGTGCGTGGTGTAAAAAATTGTCCTAATTCACCTCTAAACGTATTGCTTAAAAATGCTTCAAATGCAATTCCCTTGACATCTGCGCCAGTTTTGGTAAGGTTATAAGTTTGCAACTTTTCAACAATTTCTTCAAAACTACCTTCACGGATGCGAATTTTCTCATTATCTTCAAAAATATGATCTTTTTCATAATCAGACTTAACATCTTCAAATAACTGCTGCATGTATGATGGAGGAACTGAGGATTTTAATTTTAAGATCTCTTTTTCCGATTCTTCTGCTTCAGTAAATTTTCCTGCTTTTATCGCTTTTTCTTTTTGCGTAGTATGCCAACGAATAGTATTCTGATTTTCTAAATTAAAGGTATTAATAAAATCCATTTTTAAGGTTTCAAAGGCTTGTTTAGAAAAAACACCTTTATTTCTTGGGTCTCTTTCGTGCATTATCTTAATAAATAGCACCTTGCTGATTTCATCAAATGCCGCCTCAGGCGATAGTTTGTCATTATTACGAATAACATCATGGCATTGCTTCAACAAATTAGCAAATTCATCACCTTTAAAGGCTTTGGTTTTATTCAGCGCATTTTCAAGTTTTTTCTCATCCGTAATATCATTCACATGCGGAATTTCGCTAACTGGACTTAACTTAAGCGGGAGTTCATCTTCTACAGTTTTATACACCTGCAATTCAATACCATTTGATACAGCAAACAGTTTTGCTCTGCTCCATGTCGCATAATTGTAACCCTGATAACAATCTTCAACTTTAAGTTTCAAAGTGTCAGATTTAAGCTCAATAACTAAAAAAGCGGTTTTGTTTTTAACTTTATCATCTTTAGTTTTCCAGATTACTATATCTGCACGAGCTGCACCATTACCTCGTTGTGAGGTAGTTAATTTTAACTCTTGATCCATTTGTTCAAGGCTATAGCCATAATCGTTAACCAAATCACATATAAATTGTTGGCGAACTTTTTCTTCAGGTTTTGCTTCCAAATATTTATTTTTTAATGGAGCATAAATTTTGTTGTTTTCATAATGTACCGCTAATTTAGCTAAAGTCATAGTAACCCTGTATTAAAATTTCAGAAAAGTAATAATATTAAATAAAATTTTGCTATTTTATCATATTAACGCCTGTGCATTTTATCTATTATAACGCTGGCATAAATAAAAAAATGGTCGAAGATTTTATCCTCGACCATTTTCACATCATTCAAGATAATGATTATTTTTTGTCCTTAACTTCACTGTATTCAGCATCAATAACATCATCTTTAGCAGGCTCACCAGCAGCTTGTTCAGCTCCGCCAGCAGCGTCTTGCTCTTTTTGAGCATCCGCATACATCATTTCACCAATTTTTTGTGATGCAGTCATCAACTCTTGAGTTGTCGCTTCGATTTTTTCTTTATCGTCACCTTGAATTGCTTCTTCAACCGCTTTGATTGCCGCTTCAATTTTTTCTTTTTCAGCTGCATCAATTTTATCACCG
>JAIEMU010000210.1 GCA_019751895.1 Sphingobacteriaceae bacterium
TCAATTTTGCACCAAAAATCGTTTACTTGATATGTTACATAATTTCGTACTTTTTGATTTTGGAATCAAAAAACTCTGTCGTCCTAATCAGTATTTTGGAATTAAAGCTGCACAAAAGTATCTAACAAGACATGAAGGCGGAATTATCTGGCATACCCAAGGTAGCGGAAAAAGTTTGACCATGGTATGGTTAGCTAAATGGATTCTAGAAAATAAATCACAAGCACGGATACTGGTCGTAACCGATCGTACTGAATTAGATGATCAAATTGAAGGTGTGTTTTTGGGTGTAGGTGAAAATATTGTTCGTACTCGCAGTGGTTATGATTTATTAGCCAAATTAAATGAGCCCGCACCACGCTTAATTTGTAGTTTGGTACATAAATTTGGCCGTAAGGAAGACAATGATTTAATTTCAGCTCTTGAAACTAACAAGAACTTTACCCCAAAAGGTGAATTTATTGTCTTTGTTGATGAGTGCCATCGTACTCAAAGTGGCGAATTACATGATGCTATGAAAAAAATCTTACCTGAAAGTACCCTATTCATCGGGTTCACAGGTACGCCGTTGTTAAAAAAAGATAAAGCGACAACTCTTGAACGTTTTGGTCGTTATATTCATACCTATAAATTTAATGAAGCGGTAAAAGATGGTGTCGTACTTGACTTACTTTATGAAGCGAGAGATGTTGATCAACATGTTTTAGACCAAAAAGGAATTGACGAGTGGTTTGAGATTGTAACTAAAGGGATGAATGATCTACCCAAGGCAGAGCTCAAACAAAAATGGGGAACAATGCAAAAAGTACTGAGCACCAAAAGTCGCCTAGAAAAGGTAGTATTTGATATTAGAAAAGATTTCCTTACTAAACCACGCCTAAAAGATGGGCGTGGTAATGCCATATTAGTTACACCCAGTATATATGAAGCTTGTCGCTACTATGAAGTATTTCAGCGCTTTGGATTTAAAAAATGTGCGATTATTACCAGCTATGAACCAAATGAAAGCACAATAAAAAAAGAAGAAACAGGTAATGGCGAGACAGAGAAAAAAGAGCAATTTGAAATTTATCAAAGGATGCTCCAAAATTATGGATATACCAATGCCGAAGATTTTGAGAAATATGCCAAAGATAAATTCAAAAAAGAACCTGCTAATATGCAGTTATTAATTGTGGTTGATAAACTTCTTACAGGCTTTGATGCTATTCACTGCACCTATTTATACATCGATAAACAAATGCAAGATCATGGTCTATTTCAAGCTATTTGCCGCACTAACCGCTTAGGCAAGGAAGAGGAAAATGATCCATATTATAAAGAATTTGGTTATATTGTAGATTACAAAAATCTTTTTACCAGTCTCAACAAATCAATTCATGATTATACTTCAGGAGCTTTAAGTGATTATTCTTCAGAAGATGTTAATGGTTTATTAACCGACCGTTTAGAAAAAGCTAAAGAACGCTTAGATGATGCAATTGAAGCGCTATACCAGCTATGTGCGGATGTGCCAATGCCAAAAGGATTAACTGAGTATTATCATTTTTTCTGTGGTGATCCATCTAATCCAGATGATTTAAAAGCAAATGAAGAAAAGCGTTTAACTTTTTATAAATTAGTAGTCGCATTAATTCGTGCTTATAATAACATTGCTTCTGAAATTATTGAAGCTGGTTATAGTCAATCTGAAGCTGATAAGATAAAAAGACAAGTTAATGATTATGCAGAGCTTAGAGACAGCATTAAGCATTATAGCGCAGATTATATCGATCTAAAAAAATATGAACCAGATATGCGACAAATGTTAGATATGTATCTAACTTCAGACACAAGTCGTGTGTTATCTAATTTTGGTGATGCTTCATTACTGCAATTAATAATTCAACATGGTGTTGAAGACGCAAGTAATAATTTACCAGATGACATTAAAAATGATCCAGCGGCGATGAATGAAACCATTGAGAATAATATGCGAAAAGCTATTATTGAGCAAATGCCGACTAATCCAGCATATTTTGAGAAAATGAGTGTATTATTATTAGAATTAGTTCGCTTGCGCAAAGAAGGCGCAATTAAGTATGAAGAACTACTAAAACAATATGAAGACTTAGCTAGTCAACTTCAACCAGAAGCTAAAAAATCTTATCCAGAAGGAATTGATAGTAAACCGAAACAAGCGCTTTATGATAACTTGGATCAGAATAATGAATTAGCAATAACGCTAGATAATGAAATACGCAAAGAAAAAGATAATGACTGGCGTGGTACTATTCTGAAGAAAAGAAAAGTAGAAATAATAATTCGCAAAGCATTGAATGATTTTAATATTGATGATGAAGCAAAAGTTGCTGAGATTTTTGAGTTAGTGGTTAATCAAAGTGAATATTGAAACGCATCAAATTATTATAGGTGATTTAATAATTGATGTTGTACGTAAAGATATTAAAAATCTACATCTAGCCGTATATCCACCAGATGGCAGAGTCAGGATAGCTGCGCCACTAAATTTAGATGATGATGCCCTACGTTTATTTGCTCTGGCGAAATTAACATGGATAAAGCACAAGCAAAGAAGTTTTATTAATCAAGAGCGGCAATCACCGCGAGAACTTGTCGAACGTGAAAGCCATTATTTTAAAGGTAGTCGATATTTACTGCGGATAATTGAACATAATGCGGCTCCAAGAATTGAAATAAAAAGAAAGCCATATATAGATTTTTATGTTCGACCTAATACTACAACTGAACAGCGTCAACGCTTATTAAATGAGTGGTATCGCAAGCATCTCAAGAATGATATTCCTAAGCTAATTGATAAATGGGAACAGCGCATAGGCGTTAAAGTTAGTGACTATGGTATTAAATTAATGAAAACTAAATGGGGAACTTGCAATACAATAGCCAAACGAATTTGGATTAATCTAGAATTAGCCAAAAAGCCATTGCGGTGCTTGGAGTATATTATTGTTCATGAAATGGTACATTTACTAGAACGGCGACATAATGAACAATTCAAGCAATTGATGGATAAATTTATGCCACGGTGGCGTACTTATAAAGAAGAGCTAAACTACTTATCAATTAGCTCTTAAAAATGAAACCCGTATGATGCTGTTATCCTGTGAGTACATAGAATAAAGCCGCAATATTTGCGGACTCTATTTTTATGTATTGATGTTGTATGATTGGGATGTAATATCTTCATCATGTATTTTTGTATCAATTTTTTGTATTACAACTCTGGTGAACTCAACCAACATTTTAATATATAAATTAAATATTCCTGTCCAGCATGGCTGGATCAAATTAAACTGTATGATTATTACATATAGTAAATTATAAGATTTGACAGGTTCAAGTAAAAATATCGTAACCATATAAGAATCAAACAATAACCAAGCAAATAAGCTGACATAAAATAGTCGATGCGGATTAATTTTTTGGGTTAAATTCTCTATTTTTAGGCAAACTCCGTCGCCAAAAACAGTGAGCTTCTTGTTTAAAAATGCTACTGGTACTAATAGTATAAAAAATATTATCAAGCACGTAACTATTATTTGCGGCGCAGTGAATGTAATCAATACCACATTCATTAGATAATAATTTCTCACGTTATAACAGAATAATGCAAAACCAATCCCAATGGATGGTCCAAGGAAAAATAATCTAATAATATTTTTAAAACTAATATTAATGAGAAATTTTTTAAATTCAGTAAAGGTGTGCTTTTTAGGCTCCTTTGGCTTATTTCTATTTACTTTTCTTAGTGACACCCATAGGCTTTTAGTGCTAGAAAAAAATTGTCTTAACATTTTACTATCCTGTATATAGTTTTTTTCTGATTTCAACATCAACAATTCCATAAATTTTAACTCTATCGCTATCTAGTTCAAATTGTTGTTCTTTATTTAATGAGTAAATATATAAAGTTTTATTAACTGTCTTTAATATTCTAATATAAAATTTGCCATCTATTCTGACTAAGTATGCGTGGTCATCTTCTACGATCCTTTTTGCTCTGTTAATTACTACTATGTCTCCCAAGCTAAAATGTGGAAACATATCCATATTTGGTATTTTAAATCCAATTAGCTCCTGTATGCTATTGATGTTTGAAAAGAGTACCTTAGGTAGCTTGATTCGTTCGTATTCATGAATATGAAGGTCGTGCATATTATTACTTTCTTGATAATCAATTAAAGGAATAATTAAATTATCATCATCCACAACATCTATATCATCTCCTTTATCTAATAGAAAAAGTTCTAAACCTAATTTTTGCTCTATGACTCTTGCCGCTTGGTCAGTTATTTTACGATGGTTCGGATTGCTTATTTCCCATAGCATGGCGTAGATAACGTACTTATTTTTACCCATAAAATCAGCATATGCTTCAACCTTATTTCCGAATCGATCTTTAATAATTTTTTTTAAATTTTCTTTTCTTATTTGCTGTAACTTTTCTTGTTCATTCATAACACTCTCAAATTAATTGTATAAAATTATACTTTTGGTGTATAATATCCGTATAAATACTTTGGTATAATCGTATATTACTATTGTAGCACCGATTATATCAGAATTTATTCGTAATTATGAACAAGTTTATAACAAAGAGATAATTATTGGAGAATTTTAATGTCAATATTTATATCGCCGATTGAATTGTCAACTTTAACAGGTTATACAACGAATGCTATTCGACAGAAAAGACGCAAACAACTTTGGATTAGCCTAAATGTATCTGAAAAAGATGGTCGAGCTGTGAAAATCAAAATTGAAAAATTTAACTTGTGGTGCACTTCAAACGCCAAACAAATAAAAGTTTCAACAGAAAAAATACAATTCATGAAATTTACACATTTTTTTAATTTGTATGGGGTAAGCGAAACTCAACTTTCCCGATTTTGTGATGCTGCAAAATTACAGTATAATCAATTAGTGATAATTGCACCAGACGGTAAAAAGTTAATAAATACTATTTACTATCAAGAAAACTTAATTAATTTACTTACTTACTTAAAAATTTTTTAATAGCTTTTTTTATTAGGGCGTAAAATGAAAAGAACATGGAATGGCATTGAGTTGCCAACTGGAGTGCATATTTATGCTGGCGTAAACCGAACTTCAATAACCTTAATTTTTAAATATAATGGTCGTAATAGACACGAGGTGTTAGATGTACCAATAGTTAATGAATCTACAATTATTGAGGCTGGACTAAAATATAAGATGATTACGGAACAAATAAAATCAGAAAAATTTAATTATGAATTATGGTTTCCAAAATCTGTAAAATTGGTAAAAAGTTCCTCTGGCTTGAGAAAAGATTATACCTTCAAAGAATATATTGTTCAATACTTTAAAGAGGTGTATACGCAAGGTAAAAGTCCTACTACAATTGATAGTTATCTAAAAATATTAAATCAAATGGCTAAATATTTTGGCAATAAAAAACTATGCGATGTAACACAGCAAGATGTTAAAAGATGGATTAAATCATTAAATAATGAACCAAAAGATAAGCCCATTACAAAAAAAACTATTTCCAATAAGTATAGCGTGCTAAATATGATGCTTGAACAAGCTGTAGATGATGAAGTAATTAACTTTAATCCATTGAATAACTTACCATTTAATACTGTTATTAAAAGAATGAACTTACCTAGAAAAGTCAGTAAAATACATCCGTTTAATGAAGATGAACGTAGTGATTTGTTTTCCGCATCAGATGAAATATACGCGCTGGTCTTCATTTTCTGGTTTGAAACAGGGTTACGCACAAACGAAATAATTGAGATCAGGCTTTCAGATTTAGATTTTGAAACACAAACATTATCAATATCTAGGGGTAAAGTATATGGCGTTAAATCCTTTGAAGTTGATGAAAATAATAACATTGTAGCAAAACGAGGTACTATAATTAAATCACCCAAGACTGACGCAGGTATAAGAGAGATAGAATTGTCTCCTATTGCAATTGACGCGGCTAAGAAGCAAATTGCTTATACTCAGGCAACCCACGGTGATGATTACTTGTTTGTAAATCCTAGAACTATGAAACCGTGGAGTTCAGACAAACAGATCAGAATGTTTTGGCACAATATAATTAACAAATCTGATATAGAATATCGTTACCCTTATCAAATAAGACATACATTTGGTAGTATGGGAGTGAAGAATAAACGTGATTTGGGTAGTATAGCCTCAGACATGGGGCATGCTACTTTAGAACCACTAATAAATAACTATTGTAAAGGAATCAGCAAAAAAATGCGGATAAAGAAAAAAGAATAATTTATAAAAAATTCGGAAATTTTTAAGCTGTAGCATAATATGCTGTAATGATTTTATATATTTTGGATAAACCCCAAGGTTCAATTCCCCCCATCTCCACCAGATAACTCACTGTTTTATAATGATTTTTCTTATTTTGTAATAACTCAGTGTATTTTCCGTGTATTTTTATTTTTTCTAATATTCACCTACTGGACTATATCCACCATTATCTTTTTGTGGTATCCACTTACCATAATGCTTAAATATCATTTCAGTGTTTTCATGTCCCTGTCC
>JAIEMU010000187.1 GCA_019751895.1 Sphingobacteriaceae bacterium
ATCAATGAAGATGGTGTTATCTTGTATAAGATTGTAATGAATGATACGATTAATTTACCATTGTTGAAAATACCATATTCTCGACGCAGAGATTAATTAAATTGTCTTTAGTTCAGTGGTATTTTTATTTATATTTATAGTTTGGTTGACATTAGATACATTGTATTTAAACTACGATGGAGTAATCACTATATGTTATTACATTTTACTATTATACGATGTGTTTCTAAACAAGCATTAGAGTTTGAATTGAGTATAGTTGCATTAGTTAAGTAATTTGTGTGGTTTTAATAATGTAGTGTTTTAATTAGACACACTATTTAGGAGTAAATTATGAAGCACCATATAAAATCATTAGATTCATTACGTGGCTTGGCCGCAATTAGTGTTTTTTTCCAACATGTTTCGTTAATTCAAAAATATGATGGTGTAAACTACTTTCGACCATGGTATTTTTATATGGCAGCAAGTGAAGCCGTTATTCTTTTTTTTGTTTTAAGTGGATTTGTATTGACTCTTTCATTTGAACATTATGGGCTAAAATCATATAAGGAATATGTTATTAGAAGAGTTTTTAGATTATATCCTGCATATTACATTTCTATTATATTGGGGATAGTCGCTTTTTTGATTATTAGTCCAATGAAAATTGAAGGTTATTCAGAATGGTTTAATAGCCAATTCTCCACCATTAAATTAACAAAAAACTTGATATTTAACAGCGCTATTTTAGTATCAAAAGATGGTGGGAATTTAATTAACGCAGTTGTTTGGTCACTTAAATATGAGGCTATAATATCAATTCTTATACTGCCAATGATTTGGAAATTTTATAACCACCTAGGTAAATTTATAATTACATTTGTAATATTTATTATTTTACTAACATTATACATAAAAATGCATCATCAATCTGGTGGCATAATGTTTATATATAGATGCGTTTATTATTCTACATTTTTTATTATTGGTATAATAATTTGCAAATATAAAAGTGAATTGAAGAGGTTTTCTCACGAAATATTTCTTCCAATATATCTATTCTTTTATGCAAGCATGTTTTTTTCATGCGGTCATTTTTTTTTAAATGAAATAGCAAGAGAATTATCTGCCGCAATAGGGGGAAGCGGATTAATCATAGTATGCATGCATAATAAAAAAGTTAATAAAATTCTATCATTTAAAATCATTAATTTTTATGGACAGATCTCGTACTCATTTTATTTACTTCATATGAGCATTTTATATATATTAGTATATACACTAAGAAATTATATTGAACTTAGTTATATTAAATTATTAATGTTTATACTAACATCAATACTTAGTTTTATAGTTTATAAAACAATTGAAATGCCATTTATGAAGATTGCGAAGCATATATCAAGAACTCACTCTAGTACATAGTAAGATGCTTTGTCTTACGACTAAAGTGAAAAATATTTTGTCGAGGCGTCTTTATATTCTTGGTGTATTTTAAATTTAAAATGAGGCTTATTCGGCAGATAGAAGCCATTATATATTAAATTTTAATAGTGGGTATTTTATAGAGTTTGTAAAGATAATATAAGTTAAATCAGTGATTAGTCAGATAATGTAGGTTTACTCTAATGGACAAGTAAGTAAATTAGAGGATTAATTTGGGAAAGGTGTGTTTGTTTAACACATAATTATAGGAGGGGAAAGGATTGAGTCTTAGAAAAAATACCACGATTCAAAGTTTGCAAGTATTCCGTGGAATTGCTGCTCTAGCAGTTGTAATGGTTCATAGTATGCATAGTACACTAGCGTTTAGTGGACCACAACATGGAAATCTTATAAGGTTATTTAATATGGGATATCTTGGTGTAGATTTCTTTTTTGTCCTTTCTGGATTTATTATTATGCATGCACATATTAATGATTTTCATGAAATTAGTGCAATGAAGGTTTATATATTTAAAAGACTAGTACGCATTTATCCAACATATTTACCAATAGGCATGCTAATAATGGTGCTATATACATTGTTGCCAACGTTTACCGCTTCTGGTGGACATCATTTTAGTTTCCTGAGTTCGTTTCTGCTAATACCATTAGATTTACCACCTGCGCTAAATGTGGCTTGGACACTGATACATGAATTAATGTTTTATATTGTATTTATGTTGTTTTTTGTGTCAATACGCTGGTTATTTTTTGGATTGGCATTATGGGCTATATTTATTTTGGGTGGGCAGTTTTATAACATCACTGGATGGCTTAAATATCCTCTTAACCTTATAAATATTGAATTTATGATAGGTCTTGGATCTGCATATTTGCTTAATTCTAAAATGTTCTTATTTAATCGTTATAAAACTATTCTGGTTATTGTGGGTATTTCCATTACCTTTAGTACGTTAATAATTGATGTGAATCCATATCCACTACGCTTAATTTCTGCATTTGGGTTGTCGTTAATTATAATTGGAGTTTCGTTGTATGAAATTGCTGGATTGATAAGATGGCCAATCTTTAGTTTATTAATTGGTAATGCAAGTTATTCTATTTATTTGATACATAACCCATTACTTTCCTTTACTCAACGTATATTTGGCAAATTGCATCTTGAGTGGTATACTGCATTTACCTTAGGTATATTGATTAGTTTATGTGCAGGACTTCTATATTACTTTGTTATTGAGAGATCTTGCGTGCGTTTTTTTAAACGTTATTTGATTAATAATAGAAATTAATAACTTAAAACTGTGGTCAGATACTATGAACATCAATATTTCTACCATATAAAAAGCACATTTTTGACCTGAAGTTAGAAATTAAAAGCATTAAAAACACGTTATGTATATAAAATTATCATTGTTATATGGTATATATAAGTATGCGATGCGTCAAATAAAACTTTGGGTGTTTTTCAGTAAAATAGCAAAATGAATGTCATGTTGATATATAAAATAAATATTGTCTTTTGTTGATTTTATAAATTAGTATTATAGTTTATGATTTAAAATAGGAAAAAAATTGAAAAAAATTATAATTAGCTTAGTTTTAGCCATGGCTGTTGTATATTTGATAGGTGGTTGCAATAATGTTGGTATTGGCTTAACTGGTAGTTCCAATGCGCTAGTAAAAAATCAACTAGGATTAATACACAGTCGTTCAGTTAAAGAATGGACTGTTTGCGATGGGGTTACGGATGATAGCAAGGGATTAGCAAAAGCTTTTGCTGCCGCAAAAAATGGTGCTTTTACGTTGGAGATTAATTGTCCACTCTATTTCCACGTTGGCATGGATATTGCGCGACCAATTTTTATTGATAGTGACACGAGTGTTAATTTTAGTGAATCGGGTTTAATTATTGTTGATAATGTACTAATTCCTTCTTTTGTGATTGCTAATTCATCAAATATTAACTTATCCAATTGGCGAGTTAAATATGTTGGTGGAATACCTATCGATGAGCGTACTGGTGGTTATTACAATGATGGTACTTGGATACCAGCTAACGAAAGAGATCCCGCAGGAGTATTCTTTGGTCTTTATACGTTAAAATATTGGCTATTGAAAAATAGAAATATTAGTATGGTTAGAACTATTCCTCCTTTGGGGACTGGATTTTTAGACCCAGCAGCAATTTTTTATTTAAAAGGTAATACCTCTAATGTCAAAATAAATAATATGACATTATTTGTTGATGATTCAACCACCGCGGATAAATTTATGCCAATTGCATTTGCTTTGTGTCCTGGTGAAACAGATAATCAAACTTTAGTCGAACCAGCGCCTTTATCTAAGCCTTATATTGAGGTTCCACATGATATAACTTTCGAAAATATTAGCCTTGATGGTTATTATTTTGGTTGGCATGGATCTGGGCAAAATATAACCATTAAAGGTATTAAGTCATTAAGATATAGTGATCTTCAAGACGGTAATGGTGAAAATATTGGTGGAATGGGTGGTTGGTTTCCACCGCCACATTTGTTTTATTTTAATACCCAACCTAATTGGGACCATTCATTAGATAATGATTCCTTCTTAATCGACAATGTAGTGGATAGTGGAGTTCGTTTGGGATTGGCACGTGACAAGGGTAAAGGTGCGCCAATTTCTGGGCATGCGTTGTCATTAAAAATTCAGGCAAATAACAGTTTGGTTGATAATTACACCTCATTCCGTCCAGATGGATTTATGGACGTTCTTCCTTCGAGTAATCTGACTGTGAAAAATGTTACTGCCAGTTATGATTCTTCGTTTCTTAATTATACATTACCGATGTTACGTTTTGTACAACAAGGTCATCATAACATTAGATTTGAAAATATTTCTTTAACTGACGATGCCTTTTTTACCTATATAGACCCATTGTATGGATCGGATGGTGAATCGAATACAAATATTGTATTTGTAAATACGAAGGTTAAAATAAATCATTGGGGTGAGCCTAATCCGCCAATGTATAGCCAAATTGTTAAGGGAACCTTACCGTATTTTGGTGGAACTGGACACTCATTTGATTTATATACCACATTTAGTGGGATGATTCAAAATGCTGCTATAACGGTATCTAATCCAGAGTCGGTTAGTTATGGTAATAATACCTTGCGTAATGTTCCTGTGGGCAGTTTTGGATTGAGGACGTACATCATAGAGAATAATACTACTACGCAAAATTTATATAATGTGATGATCCAGACAGGATTGAATTTACCATTTGGTCTTGAGTATGATACGTCTCGTTCGAGTTGTGATTTGACAAAAGAGGGTGTATCTTTAGCGCCAAAACAAAATTGTAAGTTAGTTTATAAATATCAACCAACAACGAAAGGTATTAATAGTTATTTTGTTTTAAAATTGTATGCACATGATGCTCTATTTAATATTGTTACGAGTGATGACATTTACGTTCCTTACTCTTCACGATATTAAATGTGCGAACGTAATGAATAACACACTAATTTGATTTTAACTATGTTGATTAAATTACATTGAAATATTAAGGAGATTTAAGACTGTGAAAGTTATTTTTGTTCAAACCTCGCCATCTCAAATGGATGATATTTTTTATCGAGGATTATCTGTAGCTCTGCCGAATGAAATAAGTGTTCTTACGTGGAATAATTATGGTATAAAAAGAACTTTAATAGACCCTGAGTTAGGTGTAGTACCACAATTTCCAGAAATTTCAGGATATCCTCGGATCTGGCTAGATAAAAAATGTAATAATATTCGATCAGTTTATAAGTTTATTATTAACGCTAAGGCAAAATATGTAGTGTTACAGGATCAAACATGGAAAGAGAAAATTATTTTGAGTTGTTTATTACGAGTTTCAGGAATAAAAGTTGGGTTTCGCTCTGATAAAAATCACTTATCTAATAGTGTAAATGGTGGCTTAAAATATATAGTTGAAACAACTTCTTTAAGGTGTTTATTTGATTTTTTGGTTCCAATAAGTAAGCTTACGACGTCTTATTACAAGTGGCCAGAGAGCAAATTATGCATATGTTTTCCATATTGCACCAACGAAGAGAAATTTTCTAATCAAGATCAAATAAATATTGGAAGAGAGCTAAAGCTAGAATTAGGCATACCTTTATTATCTAAAACATTTTTAACTGTTTTGAAATTTTCAGAAAGAGAAAATCCTCGTTTAGTTCTTGAAGCATTTAAAATCTTTCAAGAGCATAATAGAGAAGCTTATTTGGTTATGGTTGGGGCTGGTCCCTTGTTAGAACAAGAGAAAAAATGGGTTGAGTTAAATAAGTTAAAAAATATTATTTTTTGTGGTTATATACCATATAATATCCTTGAACGATATTTTTTTGCGGCTAATTTTTTTATTCATTTGCCTAAAGTTGGACCTTGGGAAATATCTGTTCCTGATGCACTCTTAGCTGGTCTCGGTGTAATTGCAACAAATACGGTTGGATCTGCGGTTTTAGCAATGAATGATATTGAGAGCAGGCATTTTATCGTTAATGTCGGAGATGTCATTGGAGTTGCTGCAAGGATGACTGAATTATGCCAAACGAGAGATTATGCCGCTATTTTTAAAACTGCAAAGCATATTGTTTTACACGATTTATGTTCTTCAGCTGTAATCGCCGAGTGGAAAACTTTTATCGAAAACAATTAATTTACGATATAACCCGATGTATTGATGCATTATAGAATAGTCAAAATTTTCGTCAAGTGGTATATAAATAGGTTTAAACAATAGATTAACCTAATGTCTACTTAAAACAAAATATAGTTTTATACAGGTTTTTATGAACGTATTATTTATTTTCTCACGTCACTCGAGTGATCCACATGATTCAACTTTAACTAAGGACATTTCGGATGAATTTGCGCGCCAAGGTGCCAATGTCTATGTGATGACCATGCTTGAAGAGCGTTATGGGGGAGAGACAAATTTAAGTCTTGAAAATGGTTATCATGTTCTACGGGTTAAAACAGGCAACTATTTTAACACCAAGACTAAGCGTGAAAAAGTGCTGACGAT
>JAIEMU010000006.1 GCA_019751895.1 Sphingobacteriaceae bacterium
TAAGCCAACTTAGCTTTTAAATTTTCATCAATAGCGGCTAAAAACTCTTCAGTATATAGATAGTGTTCGCCGTGATTTACTTTGTTTCCGTGGATACAAACTGCTAAATCTTTGGTCATTTTTCCACTTTCTACCGTTTCGATACAAACTTGTTCTAAAGTTTGACAGAAATTGATTAACGCTTGGTTGTTGTCCAATTTACCTCTAAATTCTAAACCACGAGTCCATGCAAAAATAGAAGCGATTGGGTTAGTAGAAGTTGGTTTTCCAGCTTGGTGGTCACGATAGTGACGGGTAACCGTTCCGTGAGCAGCTTCTGCTTCCATAGTTTTGCCATCTGGGGTAATCAATACCGAAGTCATCAATCCTAATGAACCAAAACCTTGCGCTACGGTATCCGATTGCACATCGCCATCGTAGTTTTTACAAGCCCACACAAAATTACCATTCCATTTCAAAGCCGAAGCTACCATGTCGTCAATCAAACGGTGTTCGTAAACGATACCTGCGGCATCAAATTGTGTTTTAAATTCTTTTTGATAAATTTCTTCAAAGATATCTTTAAATCTACCATCGTATTTTTTCAAAATGGTATTTTTGGTTGACAAATACAAAGGCCATTTTTTGCTCAATGCTTGATTAAAACATGAACGGGCAAAACCAATAATACTTTCGTCGGTATTGTACATCGCCATCGCTACACCATCGCCTTTAAAGTTAAACACTTCAAAACTTTGTACTTCGCTGCCATCTTCTGGTGTATAAGTGATGGTCAATTTACCTTTTCCTTTGGTTACAAAATCTGTAGCACGGTATTGATCTCCAAAAGCATGACGACCGATACAGATAGGCGCTGTCCAATTTGGCACCAAACGTGGTACGTTGCTCATCACAATAGGCTCTCTAAAAACCGTTCCATCCAAAATATTACGGATGGTACCGTTTGGCGATTTCCACATTTGTTTTAAGTTAAACTCTTTTACACGCTCCTCATCAGGAGTGATGGTTGCACATTTGATACCCACGCCATATTTTTTAATCGCTTCTGCTGAATCGATGGTTACTTGGTCGTTGGTTTGATCACGATATTCTACACCTAAATCGTAATACTTAATATCCAATTCTAGGTAAGGAAGTATTAATTTATCTTTGATGAATTTCCAAATAATACGGGTCATTTCATCTCCATCCAATTCTACTACTGGATTACTTACTTTAATTTTTTGTACAGACATTTGATTTATTTTTTAAGCTAAAAACTGATTGATGACAAATATATAAATTTTTAATACAAATGAGATAGATAGCAATTAGGATGAAAAAAAATAACAAAAAACCGACTCAATTTTTAGGTTTGAGTCGGTTTTACATCTTCTTCTTATGTTGATTAAAAATTATTCAGGACCAAAAAATGGATTGAACTTTTGTCTAAACATTTCATATTTCTGTTCGTATTTGTTGCTTAGTTTTGTTTGCCCATTTTCATGCGTCAACCGAGCCATTTGAGCTAAAAAGCTCATGTAAGCCTGAACATTTTGTGCACCTACCACACGTTTTTTACTGTTCGATATATCCACGTAATAGTTCAATTCTTTCACAATGTAATCGGCATTGCGGGCTATCATTTCATTGGCTTTTTGGGTTTCTTTTAAAGTATATAAGTTTTCCGCAAAATAATAAGATGCGATAATAGTTCTCAAACCATAAAACTTTGTTGGCATGGTTGCATAATACTTATTTACTACATTTTTAGCTTCCTCGGTTTTGCCTTCTCTTAGCAAAGCGGTAATCAAATTATTAAAAATATTAGAAAATATCGAAACATCATCAGCCGATTGGCGGTCTAAATAATTTGCATCTTTAATTCCTCCCCACTTAAATTTTTGAAGTACATTTTTATACATTTTTTCGGTATTTACCAACTCCTCTCCTTTACTTATCAAAGCTGTATCGGGTTTTAAAGGCAACAAACGCAATGCTAAACCTTCCGAATACAAATATTTATCCAAACCTATGTATTGGTCATTGGGTACTGTGCTAGCAAAATAGATTGGTCGTTTCCAATTGTTGTGTACCAAAATATCAAACAATGCCAAGTTTCCTTTGGTCACATAGCCTTGATTAAAATTCCATTCCAAAGCAGGTTCAACCTTAGCCAAGGCTGCTGCCGAAAGGGTTTTAGTGGCCAACACATCTTGTGGATTTACCGTTAATTTGAACTTTTTAGTTGGCAATACATTCACCATCGTACCGTCTTGCAATTCCAATTTATCATCTTCGTTGTCGGACAATAAAACCGATAATACACTGCTCAATTCGATGTGGTCTTGAATTTTAAAATCCTGATAATAACACACATCTCTCACCCCTTGCACATATTGCTCGTTTTTCATGGTAATAGGCAATGGCTCCGATTCGTTTTGTTTACGTTTCAATCCATCAATATACCAATCGGTATCAAACAAACTTAAGTTCAACACCCTTACATCTGGTCTAATATTTTCAACCTCTTGTGCATACCACAACGGATAGGTATCGTTATCGCCGTAGGTAAATAATATCGCATTTGGCGCACACGATTCTAAATAGTTGATGGCAATATCACGGGCTACATATTTACCCGAACGGTCGTGATCGTCCCAGCCTTGGGCTGCCATAATAATTGGCGCACCAAACAAAGCCACAACAATAGAAACCACCATTGCGTTTTTAGGTGTAAAACGATCGAATATTTTTTCTTTCAACCCCAACACACCCAATCCTATCCAAATGGCAAAAGCATAAAACGAACCTGTGTAGGCGTAATCTCTTTCTCTAGGTTCTTGGGGAATTGAATTTAGATAAACCACAATGGCGATGCCCGTGAAAATGAAAAACAAAGCCACAATGCCTGCATCCTTTTGGTTGCGTTTGAAATGCCAAACGGCTCCAAAAATCCCGATAATTAAGGGTAAAAAGAAAAAACGATTGTAAGCTTTATTGTCCACAATTGAAGGCGGTAAATTGGTTTGATTACCCAACAATATACCATCAATAGGCTTAATACCGCTCAACCATTGTCCTTCATAAACACTGCCTTGCCCCTCTTCGTTGTTTTGGCGACCTACAAAATTCCAAAAGAAATAACGCATATACATGTGCCCTGTTTGAAAGCTCAACATATATCCTAAATTATCTAAAAAAGTAGGATTATGATCATCGCTCATACGCATCCACTCTTTGTAATGTTCCACATGCGAAGGTCTATCGCTATACATACGAGGCAAAATTGTTTTGTTTTTGTAGGTATAATCAGAGTTGGTGCCCGCTATTTCATACTTTTTGTCGCCTTTGCGGTAAATGGTAGAACCTTGAACCAAATCAACTTTTTCAGAATTGTAATTTTGCCCAAACAACAATGGACGAGAACCATATTGCTCTCTACTGATGTAACTTAAAAAAGAAAATACATTTCCAGGATTACTATTGTTAAGATTAGGTTGCGCATGCGAGCGGATAATCAAGGTAGCAAAAGAAGTATATCCAAAAATAATAAGCGCAATGGAAACCAAAGCTAAATTCAAATTTTTCTTTTGCTTTTTGATAGAATAACGAATGCCCCACACCAAACTACCAATTAAAATAATAGCGAAAAATATAACGCCTGAATTGAATCCAAAACCTAATTTATTTACAAAATATAAATCGATATAGGCCGCAATAGAAACCATATACAAAATGATACCATACAGCACAAAAGCCAAAATCAATATACTCACAAACAAAACTTTGAATATCCCTTTATTGGTAACTTGTGGCGTTTTTTTGAAATAATAAACAAAAACTACCGCTGGTATGATTAACAAAATCAAAATATGTACCCCAATCGACAAGCCAATTAAATACGCAATAAAAAGCAACCATCTATCTGCTTTTGGCTCATCTGCCTGAGATTCCCATTTCAAAATAGCCCAAAAAGTAACCGCAGTGCACAAAGACGACATGGCATAAACCTCTGCCTCTACTGCCGAAAACCAAAAACTATCTGAAAAAGTATAAGCTAAAGCCCCTACTACACCCGCACCAATTATACCCATCATTTGATCTTTGGTCACTTCCTCTCCTCTTTTCACAATGGTTTTTTTAGCCAAAGCGGTAATGGTCCAAAACAAAAACAAAATTGTTCCTGCACTAGCCAAGGCAGAAGATAAGTTCATAAAATAAGCTATTTTAGTTCTATCGCCAAAAGCCAAAAACGAAAACACACGCTGTATCATTGAAATAAGCGGCGCACCCGGCTGATGCTCTACTTGTAAGCGATAAGCTGAGGCGATAAACTCGCCACAATCCCAAAAACTAGCCGAAGGGTCTAAGGTTAAAACGTAAGTAAGTGTTGCAATGGCAAAACACAACCAACCAAATAAATTATTTACTTTATTATATTGCATTATCAATGATTTTAGGTAAACGTGATTTTAAAAAATACCTGCGAAAATATGCAATTAGATTGATATTACAATATTTAGATAAAAAACAAGAACACTATTAAGCTGACAGCAATGCTATTAAAGCTTTATTTTTTAAAAAAATAAAATATTTTAGCTTTACAATTTGGATAATAAAAAAATCTGCTTAAATTTGCATTCCATTTAAACGAATACGTTTTGTTTATTTGGAACATTGTCCGATAGTATAAGGGTAGTACGACAGTTTTTGGTACTGTTTGTCTTGGTTCGAATCCAGGTCGGACAACAATTTATTCGGATTGTGAATAATACCACAATCCGATTTTTTTTAACTAAGCTTTGACACCTATAAATCATGCCATTGCAATTTAACACCGTTAAACTTTTTGCCGGTACAGGTACTAAAGATTTAGCTTCAAAAATTGCCGACAGTTACGGCAAACCGCTTGGAGAAAGTACTCTGAGCAAGTTCAGTGACGGCGAATTCCAACCATCTTACGATGAATCTGTTAGAGGATGTGATGTATTTCTCATTCAATCTACTTGTCAACCTACTGATAATTTAATGGAATTATTACTCATGGTAGATGCTGCAAAGCGTGCTTCAGCGCATTACATTACCGCTGTAGTTCCTTATTATGGATTGGCTCGTCAAGACAGAAAAGATAAACCTCGTGTAGCAATTGGTGCTAAATTAGTCGCCAATTTATTGAAAGCCGCAGGTATTCACCGCATCATGACAATGGATTTGCATGCTGCCCAAATACAAGGTTTTTTTGACATTCCGGTAGATCACTTAGATGCCTCTGTTATTTTTGTGCCTTATATCAAAAGTCTAGGTCTTAAAAATTTAACTATCGCCTCACCTGACATGGGTGGTTCGTATCGTGCTCGTACTTTTGCTAAGTTTTTTAATGCCGAAGTAATTATTTGTGATAAACAACGTAAACGTGCCAATGAAATCGAATCAATGTCTATTATTGGTGATGTGGTGGGACAAGATATTGTTTTGATAGATGACATTTGCGATACCGCAGGTACTTTGGCAAAAGCCGCTTCTTTGATTATGGAAAAAGGTGCTAAAAGTGTGCGTGCAGTTTGTACACATCCTGTTTTATCGGGCAAAGCTTATGAAACTATTGAAAATTCAATGCTCGAAGAATTAATCGTAACCGATACCATTCCATTGAAACAACAAAGCAACAAAATAAAAGTATTGAGTACAGCCGATTTATTTGCTAAAGCCATTGCAAACGTAAATGAACATGGCTCAATAAGCGCTTTATTTAAAGTATAAACAAGTTTACAAACAATTATATATATATAAATATGAAAACTATCGCAATTAGCGGTTCTCCAAGAGAGAATGTAGGGAAACGCGATGCTAAGGAGCTTCGTTACGAAGGTAAAGTTCCTGCAGTATTGTACGGCGGAAAAGAGCAAAAACACTTTTCTGTTGTAATTACAGATTTGAAACATGCCATCTATAGCCCAGAAGCTTGTTTTGTTGAAATTACCTTAGATGGTAAAAAAATCAACGCTATCATTAAAGAACTTCAATTTCACCCATTAACTGATTTGTTAATCCACGTAGATTTCTTACAGTTATTTGAAGACAAAGCAATTGTAATGGAAATCCCAGTAAAATTAACTGGAACTTCTCCAGGTGTGAAAATGGGGGGTAAATTGGTACAGAAATTACGTAAATTACGTATCAAATCTTTACCTAAAAACATGCCACAAACTGTTGATGTATCTATCGAAAAATTAGAAGTAGGTAATCTTTTCCGTGTGCGTGATTTGAAAGCAGACAATTATGTAATTACAAACACTGGTGAAGACACAATTGTATCTGTAATTATGAGTAGAGCATTGAAACAAGCTGAAACTATCGCAGCTAAATCAAAATAAGCTCAATTATTTTATTGTCAAAAGCAGTATTTGCCTATCGCAAATACTGCTTTTTTTTTGCTAAATATTTTTTTGACAAAACAAAAACATAAATACATATAGATATTTATATCTTTGTATGTGAAATT
>JAIEMU010000189.1 GCA_019751895.1 Sphingobacteriaceae bacterium
ATAACTTTAGCTGTTGGTACAGGTTTAACTCGTGCGTTGTATTCAACTTACTTATCATTTTTACCTACGCAAGATTTTGCCTATCCACTAATTAAGCATGAAGATCCTCGAGGTGTATTTGTTGAGATGTTGAAAACTCCAGATAGTGGTCAATTTTCATTTTTTACTGCACACCCAGGAATTACTCGTGGTGGACACTATCATCATACTAAAACAGAAAAATTTTTGGTAATAAAAGGTACTGCTAAATATCGCTTCCGTCATATTATTACAGATGAATATTATGAATTAATAGTTGATGGTACTAATCCTACTATGGTGGAAACTATTCCTGGCTGGTCGCATGATGTAACCAATATTGGTAATGATGAATTAGTGGTAATGTTATGGGCGAATGAAATATTTGATCGTCAAAAACCAGATACAATAAATTTTACAATTTAACTCTTAAGAAGAAATATAAGTATGAAAAAATTAAAAGTATTAACTGTTGTTGGGACTCGTCCTGAAATTATTCGTTTATCACGAGTAATGGCAAAATTAGATCAACATTGTGAACATATTATTGCTCATACTGGTCAAAATTATGATTATGAACTTAATGAGATTTTTTTTAGTGACTTGGATATTCGTAAGCCAGATCATTTTCTAAACGCAAGTGGTGTCAATGCCGCTGAAACGATTGGTAATGTAATTATTGCAATAGATCGAGTATTGGCTGATGTACAGCCAGATGCAGTGCTAATTTTAGGTGATACTAATAGTTGCTTGGCTGCAATTCCAGCTAAACGCCGTAAAATTCCAATTTTCCATATGGAAGCTGGAAATCGTTGTTTTGATATGCGGGTACCAGAAGAGGTTAATCGGCGCATTGTAGATCATACGGCTGATGTGAATTTAACTTATAGTTCTATTGCTCGTGAGTATTTATTACGTGAAGGATTACCACATGATTTAGTAATTAAGACAGGTAGTCCGATGTTTGAAGTATTAAATCATTATTTACCTCAAATCGAAAAATCTGATGCGATATCTCGCTTAGGTTTACAAGCGGGTAAATATTTTGTTGTAAGTATTCACCGTGAAGAAAATGTAGAATCTGACAAGAATTTTCTTAAAATGGTTGATGTATTAAATGGTATTGCAGATAAATATGGCTATCCAGTGGTTGTCTCGACACATCCAAGAACACGCAAACGTGTAGAAGCCCTTAATATTCAATTTAATCCGTTAATTAATTTATCTAAACCGCTGGGGTTTCATGATTATGTGAAATTACAAAAATCAGCAAAAGCCGTGTTATCTGATAGTGGCACGATTAATGAAGAGTCGTCAATTTTAAACTTTCCAGCCTTGAATATGCGTGAAGCGAGTGAGCGTCCAGAGGGGATGGAGGAAGCTGCAGTAATGATGGTTGGATTGAGCATTGAACGAGTGATGCAAGGATTAGATATTTTAGAATCTCAATCGCAAGGCAATGAACGTCTATTACGTCAGGTTGCTGATTATAGTATGCCAAATGTTTCGGATAAAGTTGTGCGAATAATTCATAGTTACACTGATTATGTTAATCGTGTTGTGTGGAAAAAATACTAGTATGAATGTATTATTTATTTTTTCGCGCCATTCTCAAGATCCACGTGATTCAACTTTAACTAAAGATCTGTCAGATGAATTTGCTCGGCAGGGAGTAAATGTTTATATAATGACTATGTCAGAAAAGCGCGATAATCAATCGACGCGAATGTCGATTGAAAATGGCTATAATGTACTTCGGGTACAGACAGGGAATTATTTTAATTGTAAAACTAAGCTTGAGAAAGTAAAAACAATTTTTACAATGCCGACACAATTTGTAAAAGCTGCAAAAGAACATCTTAAAGATATTACTTTTGATTTAATTATAACTCATACGCCATTTGTCTCGAGTAGGAAAATTATTTTACCGCTAAAGCAGTATTTTAATTGTCCAGCGCACTTGATTTTATGGGATATATTTCCGCAGAATGCATGGGATATTGGAATTATTCGCAATCGTCGTTTGTTTGATTTTTTCAAATCTTCTGAAATTAAGATGTTACAATCATACGATAATATTTGGTGTATGTCAGATGGAAATGTAGAATACATAAAGAAAAATTATCCTGAGCTTAAAAATATAGCGATTGAGCGACTTTATAATAGTGCAAAAATTAAGCCGTTACCAAATATTAATCGTGAGGCGGTGCGTCAGCAATTTGGTTATACTGATGAAGATATCATTGCTCTTTTTGGCGGTAATATGGGTGTACCACAGTGCTTGGAGAATATTTTAGAATTAGCCAAGCAAGCTCAAGTAAAATGTAAAAATGCTAAATTCTTATTTGTTGGGCATGGTACAGATACTAAACGTTTAATGGCACTAGCCAATCAAATGTGTTTAATTAACGTTAAGTTTATTGAACAATTGCCACGCGAAGATTATGAAAATATTACCGTCGCGGCGGATATCGGTTTAGTTAGTTTAGATCAACGCTTTACGGTGCCAAATTTTCCATCTAAAACAACTGATTATTTTAAATTACAGCTCCCTATTCTAGCTAGTTTGGATAGCTGTGCAGCTCAAGATTATGGTTATTTCCTGACCGACATTGCAAAAGCAGGTAGATTTGCTTTGGCTGGTGATAACGAAGAATTATTTAACCGCTATTTCGAGTTATATTCAAACACAGATTTGCGTAACACACTTGGTAAAAACGGACGCCAATTTTACGAACAAGAGCTTGATGTTGCCAAAGCCTGTATTAAAATATGTCAACATTTTGAAAAGTAAATTTTTAATGCTTAAAAATATCTTAGCTTTTATTGTCTTGAGTATTTCAACTTGTTTTGCCGCTAATGGCGGCAATCTTCAATATATTTATTGGAATCCATTAGGTAATCAGTTGTTTAATGAGTCTAGAGTCGTTCCAGTCGTAAAATTGAAACCGCAAATGATTAGCATGCTTTTAAATCAGAGTGAGCCAGTGTCGTTTATTTTGCAGAATAGTGGTAATGAGGATATTAAAGTACAAAGTATTTCAGTTATTGATTCAGTTAAGTCAGATAATATTAATTATGATTTTAGAGTAGTTAAAAATTGGTATATGGGGAGTCAAACAAGCATTCATCCGACAAAACAAGAGTTAGAAAATCCTAAACTAACTCCTGAATTATTATTAAAAAATGACGGTTTAATCTTTATAGATAAGAAGATGCAAAAGAACTATGTACAAATTACAGAATTTGGCGTTGAATCCTATCAAGATATTTCCTCACCTACCGCATTGATGCCGAATGGGGCTGTAATTAATGATACTGTTGATTTGCAACCTTTTACAATCACAGCTCAAAATGGTAAACAAATATGGTTAAATCTAAAGACCAACTCATTAACAGATTCTGGGAAATATAATAGGCAAATTAAAATTAATTATACTAGTAGTAAGCATAAACATGTTTTAATTGTGCCACTTGTTTTTGAAGTGCTATCCATTGCTTTAAGTGATGACAAATTAAATTATTCTATTTACTATAGTGGGCAATTGCGTAATGTTTATCGATTATTATCGACACCAAAGACTGAAACACAATATATTGCAGAGTTAAAGAATTTAAAATCGCATGGCGTGTTGTATCCAACTCAATATTTATCTTCTGACAATGAATCAACTATCAGTAAATATATTAAAATTAGAAATCAACTTGGTTTTCCATGCGATAAAATGTATTTTCTTGGTGGTATTGGTAGCACCAATATTTTATCAGTAAATCAAGTTGAGTCGAATATTAAAATATTAAAAAGTATTGTATCGTCTAATACTTCATGCAAAAATTCAAAAATATTTATGTATGGTATTGATGAAGCTGTAGGGGTAAAGTTATTATCTCAAAAAAGTGCATGGGGTAATGTTGTAAATAATAATGCTTATACTTACGTAGCATCAAATTCAGATAAATTGACTGATAACAAGATGATTGATTATTTAGATACATTGGTAACGGCAAATATTAAAGAAAGCATTGATTTACATTCAATGCGCAAATTAAATAAAGATGTTTATTTATATGGACAACCTCAAAGTGGCATAGCTAACCCATTTATTTATCGTAAAAATTATGGTTATTTTTTAATAAAAGATGATTATACAGGAGCAATGCCATTTGCTTATCAGTTTGGTTTCCCAGGTACCTCGAGGATAAAGGATCTTAGTGGTGGATTGTGTTTTACAAGTGAAATTTCTTATTGCTCAATCTGGAATAATTTTGATTCAAGCCAGTATTATGATCATATGTTTACCTATCCAACCACCAATGGCGTTATTGATACGGTTCAGTGGGAAGGCTACGCTGCTGCAATTACCGACACGCGCTATTATTATACACTAGTGGATTTGATGAAAACAAGATGTACTCTAAATGATGCTCGCTGTAATTTTGACCCAATGTCTTTAATTGATGTTGAAGATCCAGGTGCTACGCGTGAAAAAATAATCGAAAAAATTAAATTATTTATTAATAAGGATTGAGACGATGTTGAATAAATATAAACCAATTGTTGGTAGAAAAATCAAGTTTGCTTTAGTTGGCTGTGGACGTATTGCGGTTAATCATTTTAGCTCATTAGAGCAGTATCCTAGTGAATGTGAGTTAGTTGCGGTATGTGATATACAAAGTGAACGAGCTAATGCAGCAGCAGAAAAATATGCTGTTAAAGCTTATTATTCGCTGGATGCAATGTTGGATGCAGGTGGTTTTGATGTAGTGATTTTAACTACTCCAAGTGGATTACATCCTTTCCAAACTATTATTTGTGCTGAAGCTGGTTATCATGTAGTTACTGAAAAACCAATGGCAACCAAGATGATGGATGGCATTGAAATGCTTAAAGCTTGTGATAAAGCTGGTGTGCGCTTATTTGTAGTGAAACAAAATCGTCAAAATGCGACGATTCAAATGGTGAAGAAAACCATTGATGAGGGACGTTTTGGGCGAATTTATTCGGTTGCATGTAATGTGTTTTGGGCTCGTCCACAAGCTTATTATGATCATGATGAGTGGCGTGGTACCTGGGAATTTGATGGTGGAGCCTTTATGAATCAGGCCTCACATTATGTTGATTTGATGGAGTGGCTGGTTGGTTCAGTTGAGTCGGTACAAAGCTATACTGCTACGTTGGCTCGTAATATAGAGACGGAAGATAGTGGCGTGGTGGCGATTAAATATCGTAGTGGTGCACTTGGTACAATGAATGTTTCAATGTTAACTTATCCAAAAAATTTGGAAGGTTCTTTGACAATACTTGGCGAGAAAGGAACTGTTCGCATTGGCGGTGTTGCCGTTAATGAAATTAATCACTGGGAGTTTGAAGATAAACGTTCTGAAGATTCTGGAGTTACCGAAGCTAGTTATGCAACTACCTCCGTATATGGATTTGGTCATCCATTGTATTACGCTAATGTTATTGAGACATTGCAAGGTAAATGTGATCCATTAACCGATGGCCGCGAAGGTTTGAAATCATTAGAATTATTAATTGCAATTTATATGTCTGCAAGAGACGGTAAAAAAGTTTCGTTGCCATTAGTTTATTAAGAACAATGTAAAGAAAAGGTATTATGAAATTATGAATTATCAAGCACATAGTTCTGCAATAGTTGACAGTGGGGCACAAATAGGTAATGACACTCGAATCTGGCACTTTACTCATGTATGTGGTGGAGCACAAATTGGTGAAAAATGTTCATTGGGACAAAATGTATTTATTGGCAATGATGTAAGAGTCGGCAATAATGTAAAAATACAGAATAATGTATCGGTTTATGACGCTGTATATTTAGAGGACGATGTTTTCTGTGGTCCATCAATGGTGTTTACCAATGTATTTAATCCACGTAGCCATGTGATTAGAAAGCATGAATATCGCAAAACTTTAGTTAAGCGTGGTGTTACAATTGGAGCAAATGCCACCGTGGTCTGTGGTGTCACAATTGGTCAGTACGCTTTTATTGGTGCTGGTAGCGTAGTAAATAAAGATGTGAAACCCTATGCTATGATGGTTGGAGTGCCGGCACGTCAAATTGCTTGGATGTGCCAATGCGGAGTAAAATTAGATGTACAAGAACGTGAGATTTCGGTTTGTTCGGAATGTGATGCTAGGTATAAATTAGAGAATGATGGTATTGTAGGAGTATAATTTAGGTATAAAGTAAAATTTTGCTTTTTGTAGTGTTTATATCTAAAATTATTATTGAGTGGTTTTTGATGAAATTATTAATGTGTAAATCTATTAATGATGAAGGATTAGCGTGTTGTCCTTAA
Source organism: Sphingobacteriaceae bacterium (assembly GCA_019751895.1). Lineage (GTDB taxonomy): Bacteria > Bacteroidota > Bacteroidia > Sphingobacteriales > Sphingobacteriaceae > Pedobacter. The sequence continues at coordinate 6,340 of JAIEMU010000189.1, forward strand.
ATTAATCAATTTAAACCAAAATAATTTATTATATAGTTAGGACAAATTATTATGTGGGAATTATCTTTATCGTTTATTGTTTCGTTGATAATGATCAAGGTCATTATTTATACTAGTGACATTCAT
>JAIEMU010000158.1 GCA_019751895.1 Sphingobacteriaceae bacterium
GCTATCGCTCTATTTCGGAGGTCTTGAGAGTATCCGTTCATTTTATTTTCAATCAAAATTAGATATAGCGTAGTTTAACATACTATGATCAATAGATTATGGGATAACTATATGTGTCACCGAATGAATTTGAAGCAGGAAATTACAGCCAAAATAAAACGAAACTTAACTCGGTTAAGTGTTGTAAAAAATCTCAACTATTGGTTGGGTTAACAAATCTTGTGGCAGCAGTGTCTTAAGAGAAGGTGTCCAGGTTTTGTGGTACGGTGCAGGGGACAAAAATGCATTGTCCAAAAAAAGTTTAGCAACAGGGATGGAAATATTATTAATTCCGCATTAGTTAAATCTAAATTTTAATAACTAAAAATCGGAAGTTTAAGTATGTACCCTATGTTCATTTTTTTTATCCTAGAATAAGAGGTTTGATAACCAATTAAATAATGTTTGTTGCAAGAATAATGCTATATTTTTAATTGGGGCGCATAATTCTCTAGTGAGCACGCCCCAGAAGAGGAATTACTGAACTACTGCGGCATAAGAAGCAGCACCTTGTACATAAGACTCACTCATATAGTATTGACCTTGATCACCTGATGGACCCCAAGAGTTACGGATGACAAACAATAATTGACCAGATTGTGGATCTGTTGCATAACCCACCACCCAAATTTGATGACCGCCCATTAAGCATCCAGTTGGCCAATACCAAGTATTGTTATTTTGTCCATTTGGTACTTCAAGATACAATGTATTATTTATGTTAACGTAAGCAGCATTACCATTAGGTGATAAGTTACTACCATAAGTACTACATGCAGGTGAAGATTCATTGATGCTAGAATCATAAATATTAAAATCCATGAGTACAACATTACCAGCATCTAAAGCGGTTACCAGAGCTTGAGATTTATTCGCAGCTGAGACTGTTTTAAATAATGGTGACCAGGTATAGCCATTTAATAATTGATTTTGTGGCAATGCTGAATTATTGTAATTGCTCATATAAGCATTAAATTGAGGATTCCACTCAGGCAAGCCAGTTAATTGTGCGGTAGTCAAATTACCAGTGTAACCACCATAAGAATATTGATTAGCTAGTGTCACATATTCAGCAATATTTGAATTATAATTACCATAATAACCATATGTTGCTGATAAACGTGATAATAAATCACTAGCATTACTCAAACCATCCCAACCTGAGTTATTTACCTGATTACCTGCATAAATAAAACCACGATTTAATAGATCCAATGGAGAGACACTAACTGTACTAGTGTAGTTAGTATTCAAGTAACTTAATCCAGCGGTGCTAGAGAACGTTACGCAAGATCCGAATGATTGTTGATCTAAAGGTACTAAATTAGGATTGTTACTATTTAATGTGGCATAAAAATTAGCTGGAAATCCAGATATTCCTGATGTTAAACTGTATGATTCAATTGGCATTCCAGTTGCAGATGAAGTTCCACCGCTAGCAAGAGCTTCTTGCTCTTGATCTTTACTTAATGGATTTAATCTAATTCCCTTAGGCGCTGCTATACATCCACCAAAACCATGTACTAGATCGCTTTCATTATGTGGGTGATTATATTTACCACATAAGAAGAAGAGTTTGTTATTGTTACGTTCAACTGAAATTGGTAACTGAGTGCTACTAGTTGCATTTGATGAGCCTCCACTACCACTATTACAACCAACAATATAAATACCTATTATTGGTATTAATAAATTTCTTTTTTTTAAGTTCATAATAAAATCCTTTAGTAAATTAATATAGTTAGCTTAATTTCAAATGAGCCACACATGTTTCATATCACATTAATTTATATTGATATAAAAGTTATTTTATGCATTATTGGAATCCAGATTAATTAACTCCCAAATAAACTGCCCTTGTTTCTGAACTCTCATTTGCTCCAGTGATCCCATTTGAAGTATTCGTAGCATATAGAGTAAAGAAATTTCCTAATGCCGTGCTTAGCAGTAATGTGGCAGCGCCACTGTTAGTCGGGATATCTGATACAGAACAAGTTACATAACCTGGATAATTATAAGGACATCCTAAAGATATATATTGTCTCCCTTTGATACTGCTTACATTTAGATAAAACTGAGCGAAAGTACCATCATTAAGTGTTACTTGCATTGTGGCAGTATTACTTCCGTTATCTCCCTCAGATAATCCAGAGTTATACATAATAAAAGGATTTGTTTGAGTTACTATAAAACTAGGATTATTTAATGATGCTGGATTAGCTGTTGGACCACTAGATAAAATTAAATTCCAGCCATTAGCATTATTATTTTCTATATTTACATATACATTGAATGATTGATACTTACTATTAGCAGCTGCAATGGGATATTGAAGGCTTGATAATGTATAAGATGATGAAATTGGAGCTGTAGAGTTATAATTGTATAAAGTAAGGTAATTATTATCCCAATCTAGGTAATAATTTGAACTCTGCGATGAATTGCACATAAAGCCGTTATCATAATAGCCTACTTGATATAATGATACACCAAATTCTACATTACAATATTGCCCAAAATTAAATTGGGCTCCACCCACACTCACTGTTTCAACATTTGCACTGTTATATGCAGTTAAACTTTCACCATCATAATATCCAATAATGTGGAGAGGTAAAATTGAGGGGCAATTTATTGAAGTCAAAATTTTACCATCAGAAAGAAGTTTACTACAGTCTTCATATGTAGTAAACTCAGATTCTTGATAAAGATTTGCAGACGCAACCCAGTCTCCACCAATTACTTGACCAGTAACTTGACCCGCAGTATATGATGATAATGTTTTAGCCTGAATAGTACTCTCTATTACTGGGTAATCCTTAATTGTACGTTTTGTGATACTGGCTTGACCAGATAGTAAAGGGTGATCAGATACAATGTAAGAGCTTATAGTTTGATATAATAAATTAATACGATTCGCGTATAGCTGAGTAAGAGTTCCTTGAGCATCAATAAAATTTGACTGGGGGGTATTCCCTAAGTACTCCAGTGATGCATTAGAACACTCATTAAATCCGCTGTATCCAAGACTACTAACATAGTTACTATTAGCGTACATTTCATAATTTAGCGAGGCTTCCATCGTATATAATTGTTGTAATGCAAGAAGAGTGGTTCCATAGATCTGTATTAACTCTTGATTATATTGATATATTAGGTCAACGTAGTTCTGACCAATGCTCTGACCTGGCATAGTCAGCTGATTTAGCAATTGTGTGTGCATTACACTCAATAATGCAGTTAAATATGTTTGTTTGCGTGATAATTCAGCTACCGGGGATGCCACGATATTTGATTTAACGATATCTGAATAAGTATATTGTGGCCTACCTGTACAAACACTATTTGTCAGAGTGCCAGCTGCAACTAAAGGACCACCATAAATACTATTCTGCAATAGCGACGCTATACTATCAGGATTACTCATTCCAGATAAACTTGCTATTTGTGCCTGGCTCAACGCAGGCAGACTTTCTGCTCTAGAATTATTACCAGTAGCTGCGCCAAGAACATTGCTAGTATAATTAGAATATATATTATTGATTGAAACGATTAAGTTATTGTAGTTTGAAACCGCATTTGATTCACTACTACTAGACTCAGTTTGATAATAGTTAAAAAAGTAATTATTATCCGCACTAAGCTTGTTTTGTATGTTTTCCAAATTAGACGCAAGATATAACTCGTTTTGATATATTTTATTGGTGGGAGCAGTTGGTGAATAACTACCCAACAAAGGTGTAACCCATGTCACCAATGAACTAAATGCAGTGTTTCCATAGGGGTTAAAATTCGCTACCACACCAGTGTATGCCAAAGCCAAAAGATCTTGATCATTTGTTTGACTGTTTAAGCTCTTATTTGATAATTGAGATTTCTTTACAACAACATCACGAGAAGTTGATTTAAGTAAGTCAGTAATCATCATTTTATAATCTATTGGTCCTTGCGGATTTAAGTCCGTGCCATTATTCTGCGATGTTTGCGATGGTCGATCATTCCCTGACCCACAACCGGCAAGAAACGTTGCACTAAACATGCACCACATAATGCATTTTGAGATTTTTTTCATGAAATAGCTCCTAAAGTTAATATTTTTATTAATTTGAAATACCAATAGCATAAAACGGAGTAGAAGATGATTCTGGGCTAGTTAGAATACCAGTTAACCCGTTTCCTTGACCACCATACACCTGTCCACTCTTTTTAGTAACGCCACTGCCACCTACATAAGTAGCCCCAGATTGCGGGGCAAGAATAGACACAAGTGCTGATGATCCAAGGTTGCTTTCAACCATATTCCATTGATTATTTGAGAGCGATAGTGAATAAATCGCACCACTTAACGTAGATTGATTCGTCATTCCTCCTGCAACATATAACATTCCAGTATTGCTGCTAATTGCTAAAGCATTAAGAGGTGCTCCAATTAACTCTTTTAAAGTCTGCACGCCACTTTTACTGCTATAACTATAGATAGCATCCAGTTGTTGTGGATCACGACCCATTCCTAATGCATATAATGTGTTATTACTACTAGTAATAGCCTTAATACATCCACCACCAATCCCTGATGCAAGAGTAGTTAACTTGCTATTATTATACTCATACAAAATACCATTATAGTCTTTATCACAGCCACCCATATAGAGTGCACCATCATTTCCAAGAACCATTGACTTTAAAGTATCCCCATAGCCAACGTTACTTTCTAATAAATTAAAAGTGTTATTTGACATATTATATGCGTATAATCCTCCATTCCCTTTTCCATCACCACCACCGGCATATAGTGTATCACCTGATAAAGCTAAAGAGCGAATCTGACTATTTCCAACTGATGACTCTATTACTTTAGATACACCTGCTGAATATGACAATAATACACCTCTACCACGATTTCCACCACCTAAGTAGATAGTGCCATTAGGTGCCACAGCTAAAGAATACACGGATGCAACAATACCTGTATTGATAGTATTTACGACTTTATTACTTGCTAAATTAGTAACATAAATTACAGCCTCACCCTGGGTATTACTCGCTGCAGAGTATAATTGACCCGCGCTTGTTGTAGGAGCTGAGGTTGAATTACCATTACTACAAGCAATAAGTGCAGAAGTAAGTAAAGGCGCCAAAATAAGTATGTTCAAATGTTGTTTATTCATCTATAAATCCTCTTTATTTAATATTTGATAAAATGTTAAGTTAGTAATTAAGGCTGTAAATATGATGCTATAAAATATACATTTACATAGCCATTACCTACCGGCATAAGATAATACTGATGGTTTGGTGGTGATATCGCCGTACCACCAACAGAATCAGTATTCGAGATATTTAATTGTGCTGCAGTCATTGTCGTATTGTATGACGCTGCATCAGATGGATGGTCTGCATTAACTTTAATAATACTTAACCCAATCAAATTAATACTAGTGCTAGTGGTAGGACTAAAAACATTTAATCCAAACAACGTTAGCGCACCATTAGAATTATATATAATCGATTGGGATGTGGTGCCTGCTTGTCCAACGTAATAAGTCCCAATGGTATTACTTATCGTTTGGTTTTTGAAGAGATCCATAGATCCGTTGTTAAATAAAAGTGTCTGTGAGCATGCTAAACATGAACCAAATATTTGTTCATCGCCAATATAACCCACCATCGCACCACGCTCTCCGAAAGATGCCATAGATATACTCTGGTTATAGTTATTATTAGGCACGATACTCTCACTGTCGTGACTTGTAAGTAAGGTCAGCAATCCATTGGCATCTATTGATCCAACGATAACGTCTATATTAAATGTAGCTGGGATAGCAGGGACCCCCTTATGAAAAATCAACCCAGCAACAGCTATAGTAGCTCCATTATTTGTTATAACCATACTGTGCCCCCATTGGATGGAACTAGAATCAACTACATCATTTAAATTATAATGCTGCACATACGTTAAAGCTCCATTAGATGGATTTATCGTGTATAAATTTACATATCCATTCGAAGTTAGTGCATAAGCATACAAACCATTAGGATGAACCACAATTTGCTCTATTGAGTCACTTCCTGATTTGATGTGGTTTATATATGTCAATACTCCATTATTAAAAGAATACCAATTAATGTAGCCATCGCTAACTCCAACATACACATAGTTACCATCTGGAGAAAACACGGTGGAAGTTAAGTTGTTACTTCCTGATTGGATGGTACCAGAATACGTTAGTGGTGAGTCTCGCTCTGCAGCATAGCTATAGCTAGCAAACATAGCCATTAGAATAAAACTCAAAAGTTTAAGTATGTACCTTATATTCATTTTTTAATCCTATAATAATATGCTTAGTACCTTTCACTTTTAGAAGTTAGCTATGATTTTATATATTTGTGATTTCTTTGGAGTTATAGTTTCAGGAGT
>JAIEMU010000080.1 GCA_019751895.1 Sphingobacteriaceae bacterium
ATAAAAATTTGCAAAATATCATTTTTATGAACGTCATGAATCGTTACATTTTTTGCATTTCTGAATACATCTTCAACAAATAAAGCAGTTCTTTTTTGTTGGTAGCTATCATAAGCACCTTTTGCACTAACCAAAAACTCATAACTAGGTTTAATTGCTGTTAATCCGCTGAAAACTAATTCGTAGATACTCATTTATTATCTAACTTGTCACATTATTAGTTATAAATTTTTTATTATCAACATAATCATTAATTGTATTAATATATTTTTGCATATAGTCTATAGTTTTGTCTTTCCACTCTGTTAGTACTGCAAAGGTAATTTCATGACAACATTCTAAATAAGAAGCTTCCCCGTGTGCTAAATTATTTCGATTATTTTTAATACTTTCCAAAACATTCTCAACATATAACAAATCAATATCAAACTTCTTTTTTAATATGCTCTTTATTTTTTTAGAGTCTAACGTCCCTGCTCCAAAATAACTAGGATTAACTTTTCTAAACTCAGTTAGGTTAAGCACCAAATTAGATAAAAACTTATCCTTAAAGCAGGCAATCATTTTCATTGAATCATCAACGTGCTTATTAAAATCTTCATGATGTTTATACCAAATAATTTGAATCTTCTCACTCACGTTATCATGAGATACATTACTATTTGTTACTTTATCAAAAATCAATTGGATACCTTGATTGACAGTTCCTTCAATAACGTTATACAACATCAATATACATTGACTCTTAAGAATTTTATGCAATTCAAGATTACTCGTATTCGTATCTATAGACAACGAGTCAAGATGAGTAAAAAATATATCTACATCATTTTGTCTATCTTCAAAAAATCTAGTTAGCTCACTCATTGCATCAACCCAGTAAAACAGCTTTTACGAGTAAAATATTTTCTTTAAGTTTAGCAAATCCACGACTTTCTGCATTTTTACAAAACACTTTAGTAAAAATTGGTTTTGGTTGCAAATCAGGTTCTTCTTTTAATGCTAATGTTGTGCCTACATATGCAGCTAACAATTTATTTTTCCGATTTATACTTAAATCACCAACTAAATTATTTTCACCAAGAAAAGCTAGCATAGTTTTAAATTGTATAAAATATTGATCTTGTACTTCGTGATCATCAAATTTTCTATTTGTATCATCTATGTAGTTATCAAGATAATCGTTAATATATCCTTCAAAATTGATGTCATCAACAAATGCAAAATACTTAACAATAAACTCTTCTTTATATGCCCTTAATTCATCTTGTTTCACAAAATCAGAAAGCTCATTAAAAGTAGTGTAGTCTGAACATTGATCATAAATAAATTTAATAAATTTACCTTCTTTAGCGCCTTTTTTAATTTCCATACTCTTTAATGCTTCACCACCAGTGTTTAGACGTTCAAAAATTTCATGACGTATATTCATTGCCTCTATTTCTATATCAGTTACCACGATTGCACGTAAAGAAACATTATTAATTTTTCTTTTCCGCGAACTTCCTAAATCATTAAAGGTCAACCCATTAAGTTCTGGTAATTTTACAAGTCCTTTAAGCTTTAAAGAACTATTCAAAAACTCATTAACTGTATTTATTCTCTGACAACCATCAATTACTTCAAGTATCCCATCACCAACTTCCGCAAAGTACATTGGTGGAATAGGCATTCCCATTAAAATAGACTCGATAAATTTTGATTGTCTTTCAGACTTCCATACAAACTTTCTCTGATAAAATGGAATAAATATCTCTGTAGATTTATTTTCATCAATCTGCCGATTAAATTTTGAGTGTAATAATTCTAAGGTAAACTCTTTTGTATCATAGCGAACATTTTTTCTTGATCGCTCAATTATTTCATCAATTTGCTCGATATCTAGTTTAGACATTCATACTCTCCGATAAGTTTAAATGCAGATTGCTCTGATTCCTCGATGGAAACTTCAACAGCGCGTTTGGCTAATTCGAGGAGTTGTTTTGATTGTTCTTTTAGTATAAAGGACTGCATAACCTTGGTTTCAATTTGTTCTTGGATTGACATAGATAAAATCGGAATTAAAATTTCTTGGATTTCCGATGGTTTCCAATGTTGAATAATAGAACCGCCTGCATCCCGCTCGGCTTGCATCTGTACAACTTTACTATTTAAAATTAGTGTAAGATATTCTGGTAAAACCTCAGCGCGTTTAGCTTGCCTTATATTCAAGTGTAGTAACGCACCAGATGTCACCAGATTTGCGTCTTCTTTCATACAGTAAGCCATGCCTACAGTTCCATCTTTGGACAATAAAATTGTGTCTTTTTTAGGTTGCAATTTCTCCAACTCATCAACACTAAATAACGAATATGCTAAATGAATATCTGGTGCTGTAAGTTCAAACTTTGACAGATTAGACACTCGCACAAAAGGAATACCTTCATCTTGATATGCCTCACTGCCTGGTTCAATAGATTTCTTGATACTTACAAGATGATCTAACTTATCATGTTTAGCCTGCTTAATATGTAAAACAATATCATCATATTTAGGTTGGTAGTATTCGCTATCAAGGCGACCAGAAACAGAAAAGCTATCACTAAATGATTTTATCGCAATATTGTCATTATTCGGTACAAAATCAAGTAAACCAAGCTCCGATAAAAGCAAGTCTTCCGCTTCTTTGTATAATTTGCTTGAGACACATATGTTTTCATAACTTATATCAAATAAAGTTTTTATTTTTTTCTGGATATCCATAGACAATAATGGAATCTCTATTTCTTTGACTTCTTCTGGATTCACATTTGTTTGATTAATAGACTGTCTAGCACGTCTTTTAATATCCCAAACACCTTGCTTTGAATTTAAAAATGTCGTAAGGTATTCTGGTAAAATATAATTTACGTCAGGAACAAATCTAACCAAATACGACGCAAAGATATTTTTTTTATTACTTTCTTGTTTATAAATCCCTGTACGCCCTACCCACTCAAAAGAATTAGTTCGATTAAAAAGTACATCTCCATCATTTAAGCTAAATATATTCAACTCTTCTGGTGTGATATCAGCACATTTATCAACTTCTAAATCGCAAAACATATTATGAATTTCATTCATCCTATAAATTGGATAACCTATATCATCCTCATTCATAGAAATAGAAATACCGTACTGAGATTTAATTAACTTATTACCAATTTTATCATAACTTAAAGCCAAATTCTTTTTTGGCATTTGAGTATAAAATTGACTATCAATTCTAAAGTCTTTGTTATCCAAAGATTTTAGATAATTAAACTCTCTTGCTTCAAGCCCATCCAATAAAGCCTTATATTTGGCTTCATCAAATGGGGCTAAGGCTTTTTTTCTAGATCATCTTTAACAAAACTAAGTTGTTCTTTTTTGGCAAATTCCAGAAAGGCTTCAGCAATTCCATCATTAGTTAGACCGTCATGATTATATAAATCATGATCCACGATTAAATGATCATGGTTGTCAAGTAAACTCTCTTTATCTTCAATAGGATTAACCCAATTCAATACTTTTTCTTTATCTAATCCTCGTTCTTCAAACTCAACACCATTTATTATTTTATCCGAACCAATTATTTTATATTTTGTTGCCTCTTTTACACTTCCATATTCTTTGATAAAATCTTCTTTTTTATATTTAATAAGTTTACCATCTTCAAATATAGATATATACTCCTGTTTAACATAGATTTTATCTCCGCTATTATCCTTACTTTGTTTAGTTTGAGTAGCAAAGAAAATCGGATAATCGGCTTTTTTAGGGCAAAGTTTATCATCCCATTTTTGCACAAATAACACTGAGGTTTTAGTGCCAGTGTGCGGTTTAAATACATTACCATGTAAACCAACCACTGCCAATATACGGCAACGCTCAGCAATAAAATCACGTATATGTTTATCGCTTGAATTATTAAAGCGTCCTTGCGGTAACACCACCGCCATCCGCCCACCAGCTTTTAACATGTCCAAATTACGTTCAATAAACAATATGTCCCGTCCAACCTTGCTTTGTTGCTTACCACTAGAGTTTTTACCTAAATCGTAACGAGCTAACATTCTACTTTCTTTAATATCACCAGCAAACGGCGGATTTGCCATCACAATATCAAAATTATATTCTTTATTATCTTTGCTATCTGCTCTTAATTTTTTAAGGCGCTTCCAGCCTTCAAAATAGATATCCTGCCAATTTTCATCTTTGGCAGTTTCATCCCAACGATCAAAATCAAGTGAATTAAGACTTAACACATTAGTATGACCATCACCTGCAATAATATTTAACATACGACTAACGCGAACGCTTTTTTCATCAAAATCAATACCAAATACTTTTTCTTTGACATACTCCAAAGCTCGTGGATGCTTAGATTCTGCGGTAAACAAGTGCGACTCTGCAATCCCTAGCTCTTGATAAATTTTACGCCAAACTTCAAACACCGTATGAATAGGAAAACCACAACTACCGCTGGCAGTATCAATCATATATTCTGCTTCTTGTGGGTTCATCATTTTAACGCACATATCAATCACATAGCGTGGCGTAAAATATTGTCCCTTTTCACCTTTACTAGTTTTGCTAACTAGATATTCAAAGGCATCATCAATAACATCAAGATTTGAATTAAACAATTTTACATCTTGTAAACTAGAAACGCAAACACTCAAATGCGATGGAGTAAGACGAATTTTTTCATCATTAGTAAAGACACCTTCCCATGCTTTTTTCGCATTGGTAAATAAGCCTTCAATTTTTTCTTTTAACTCGCCATCACTTTCGCCATAGTTTCTAAATTCAAGGTGCATAGTTAATTTACGGGTGTTTTGTAATTCATCGTAAAGTTTGATAAAAATTAACTTAAATACTTCTTCAAATACATCCACGCCAGCGTTAGATAAAACCTCATCTTCCATATCCAAGATAATATTTTTAAGGCTGCGTTTTTGTGTTTTTAAAATATCAATCTTGATTAAATCGTCAATAGTTACTCGTTCAGTCAAAATATCCTTTAAACTTTGGCTATGGCTCGGTATATTCGGAATTGGTTCAAAATAGTTTGGATCTTTGCGATGGTAATAAGTTATTGCTTGTCCATTTGTCCAAATCGCCATGGTGCTGCCTGTTGCATTACAATAGCTTTTTAACTGTTCTTTACCGTCTTTTAACTTCGGTTTTTTTACTTCAACAATTATATATGGCACAGTTGGTTGAATTTTATCCATAATTACAATATCAGCACGCTTAACTTCACGTCCAAAATGTACAGCATATTCTAATTGCATCCGACTGTATGGATATTGATACTGTTGATTTAACACCAACAAATATAATTGCCGAACAACTTCTTCAGGAGTTAATTTAATATCTTTTTTACGCACTAAGCATTCAACATATGGAACCTGACCAGATTTCATTTCCTTATATGTCATACGATTTTCTAATTGTTCAATCAACCCAGAATTAAACTGATCTAAATTATATTCAGTATCTTTTAAAATTTCAAGCAAACGCATTCCATACACCTTCATGACTAAATAAAAACCACTGACAATCAGTGGCTTAATGCTTCCGTTATTATAACATTACAAATCTAGTTAAAATATTAATTTACACCAGTTAGCGGCAACCAAATTTGACTATGGTTAACCTTTTGACAATCTATGTATATGATCAAAAACTATTACCTAATTTGGGTAAAAATCACTATCTAAGACTTGGTCTATTGTCCATTCACAAGTAGTTGAAAATATACTTTCATCTAAACCTGTTTCTTCAGCCGCATTCATAATTGCAGTGTCATAAGCATCTAAAAAACGCTCGTTAAAGGTTTCTGGATTTTTTAGGCTCGGATTATCTTTTAGATGTAATCTAATTTCTTTGCGTTGTTCTCTGATTGTGCGTTGCCAACTTTTCTTATTTTCGTATTCTGGTTGATATTTCCATTTTAACAAGTGAGTTAATAAAACTTTTAAACGATTCCCTAATTCTCGTTTTTCACTTGCACCCATTATGCGTAGTTCCTCTTCTAAATGACTAATATCTAAATTGGAAAACAGCCGATTATGTAATAAATTAGCTTGTTCTTGTGTCCAAGCATAAAAATCTTGATCATATAAATTAAGTGCTGCACCCATATTAAATTCTCCTTTAATTTTATGAATTATATCACTTATCCAAAGTAACTACAAATAAAAACCACTGACAATCAGTGGCTTAATGCTTACGTTATTATAACATTACAAACCTAATTAAGCACCTTCAAAATGATACAAGGCGTTAACCTGATTGGTCATATCGGTGATAATTTGATTGGTTAATTTATCCACTTCACCAAAGACTTGTTGCTGGGTTTGGTTGGTAAAATTATCTAACAACTGTTGT
>JAIEMU010000040.1 GCA_019751895.1 Sphingobacteriaceae bacterium
GCGTCAAATGGAAATGTCAATTACGGAGTATTTCGAAAAATTTGGAGAAGAAAAATTCAGAAAACTGGAAAGTGATATACTAAAAAAATTTGATTACCCTGAAAAATGTGTGGTTGCTACAGGCGGTGGGTTGCCTTGTTTTTTTGATAACATGGATTGGATGAACCAAAATGGAACAACTATTTATTTGCAAATGGAACCCACCAAATTGGTAACAAGATTGCACAATAGAAGCAAAAGACCGCTCATTAAAGATATGGACGACGAAACTTTACTGACTTTTATCAAAAATAAATTGCAAGAAAGGGAAGTGTTTTACAGCAAAGCCAAGCACACCATTGATAGCTTTGATTTGACAGCGGAACAAATGCTTGAGGTTTTAAAATAATTTTATTTTAAAGCATCTAAAACTGGATATAGTTTTTTGTTCATCCCTCTACCACTAAAGTTATTGCTATTGATGACAATAATATATTTTTCACCTTTGCTATTTGTGTGGTAGCCAGCATAAGCCGCTACACTTTCAATATTTCCACTTTTTATTTTCATGCCGTTGTGCTCAGGAAAACTAGTGTAATAGCTTTTAAACCAAGGTTGATTTTGAGCCAAGTACAACACTTTCGCGATGCTAGCAGCGCTTACACGATTAGCAGGCGATAAACCACTACCATCGAATATATTTATCGAATGACGGTCGATATTGTATTTTTCTAAATTTTCAAATATTGCCTCAATTCCATTTGTTGTGCTTGGATTTTTGTTAGTTTTTTGTGCAATCGTTTTCAATAACGCTTCTCCATAAAGGTTTACACTTTTCTTTAAAAACCAATAAATAATTTCACTCAGATTTGGCGACTCGGTACTAATTATCTTGTGCAACTGACTTGCCTTTTGTTGTTTGTTTATTTTTAATAACCGTGAAGTACTTGATTTTTTGTTAATCTCAATCCCCATATTCTTCAATTCATCTTCCAATTCCATAGCACAAGTAAGCGCAGGGTCGGGATTCGCAATTGAAATTTTATTTTTAGAAATATCGGTTGCCCAAGTCCCTCTTAAATAAACAATGGAGCTGTAGGGCGCAACATAGGCAAAGGTTTGGTCTTTTGTGCCAATGGCACCCGTTAAGACTTCATTTTGAATCAACAAGTTGTTTTTTGCAAATATTTTATCAGTCGAAAATTCAACAGGTTCGTTAATTTTTGTTGGTTTTAAATAAATATTCAATTGATTTTCTTTCCAGTTTAAACTATAAACGCCAGTTCCATAATAATTGCCAATATCTTGCCAAATCCAACCATCAGGAATACTTTGGGTATCCCAAATAGAATCCTCAGCAATGATTGAACCTTCAATTTTAGTAATCCCCTTATTTTGTATGGCTTTTACCCATTTTGATAAAATACTCTTTTCGTTGTTTCCTTCATATCGATGACTTCCTAATGTAGGATCGCCTGAACCAACAATGTAGATATCGCCTTTCAAAACACCATTTTCAATATTTCCGCTATGCGCTAACGTGGTTTGATAAGTGAATTTTTCGCCTAAAATAGCTAAAGCACTCGCTGCTGTAATTACTTTTAAAGTGGAAGCTGGGGCTATGCCTATATTTTCGTTTTTAGCAAAAATCACTTTCCCAGTTTGAGCATCTAATATACATATAGAAGTTGTAGCGTACTTGTTTTGCTTATCTTGCTCTAAAATGGCAAAGTTTTTAGCCAAACTTTGGGCTGTTGTTTGAGCGATAGCGAAATTTTGAAGACCAAAAACAAGGAGAAATGAAATTTTTTTAAACATATAAGGTCATAATTTTTTAATGCAATTCTAATAAAAAATAAAGATAATAATTGCCTAATAAAAGTCTATTGTTTACTAATAACGTAGATAGTATATTTACATTTTTTAAAACACAAAGACTTTGGCGAAACAAAAAACAAAAGAAACACCCTTAATGCAGCAGTATAATGCGATAAAGGCAAAATATCCTGGTGCGTTATTGTTATTTAGAGTAGGAGATTTTTATGAAACTTTTGGTGAAGATGCCGTAAAAACAGCGCAAATTTTAGGAATTGTACTTACCAAAAGAGGGGTGGGAGCTGATGGTGGCGCTTTAGAATTAGCAGGTTTTCCACATTTTTCACTCGAAAATCATTTGTCTAAATTGGTTCGAGCAGGACAAAGAGTGGCCATTTGCGATCAATTAGAAGATGCTAAAGAAACCAAAACGATTGTAAAAAGAGGCGTAACTGAATTGATAACCCCTGGTGTTGCGCATAGCGACAATATTTTATCACAAAAAAATAACAATTATTTAGCAGCAGTTTTTTTTGATAAGAATTTAATTGGGGTTTCTTTTTGTGATATTTCTACAGGAGAATTTTTGGTGGCGCAAGGTAATGCTGAATACATTGATAAATTATTGCAAAGTTTAAGACCTTCTGAAGTGGTGTATCAAAAAAGTAAGAGAAAAGAATTTCTTGATTATTTTGGAGATAAATTTTATACCTACGTTTTAGATGATTGGGCATTTACGTTAGATTATGCCAATGAAATTCTTATTAAACACTTCGAAGTAGCCTCTTTAAAGGGTTTTGGTGTCGAAAAAAATACAGCAGGCATAGTAGCAGCAGGTATTGTTTTACACTACTTGGGAGAAACCGAACATCGAAATTTACAACACATTACCTCAATTTCTCGAATTGAAGAAGAAAGATACATGTGGCTCGATAGATTTACCATTCGAAATTTAGAACTCGTGAGTACCGCTAATGATAATGGAACTACGCTTTTCGATATTTTGGACGAAACTAGCACACCGATGGGCGCTCGTCTTTTGCAAAAATGGATGGTAATGCCACTTAAAGAACTTAAACCCATCGAAGAACGTCTTGGGGTGGTTGAGTTTTTAATTCAAAACGACCTTGTGTTGGATTTGTTTCTAGAACATGTAAAACAAATAGGCGATTTGGAACGCTTAATCTCTAAAGTAGGTTTACAAAGGGTAGGACCAAGAGAATTAATACAGTTAAAAAGAGCTCTTTCACATATCGAAGAAGTGAAAAAAAACGCAGAAAAGATTAAAAATCCGTTTTTATCCCTCCTTGCTGATCAATTAAATCCCTGTTTGAGCATCCGTGAAAAACTAGAAAAAGAACTTCAAAATGATCCTCCTGCGGTTCTTATCAAAGGAAATGTAATTGCCGATGGGGTGGATGAGGAATTGGATAGACTGCGAAAAATCGCTTTCGGTGGCAAGGATTATCTTATAGAACTACAAAAAAGAGAAGCCATTCAAACCGGAATCCCTAGCCTCAAAATCGCATTCAACAATGTTTTTGGTTATTATCTTGAAGTAACACACACACACAAAGATAAAGTGCCTGAAGGATGGATTAGAAAGCAAACTTTGGTAAATGCTGAAAGATACATTACTCCCGAACTCAAAGAATACGAAGATCAAATTTTAGGAGCTGAAGAAAAAATACAGGCGATTGAAATAAAATTATACAATGAATTGGTGTATCAACTCACAAAATACATTAAACCAATTCAATTAAACGCATATTTGATTGCTAAATTAGATGTGTTGCTTTGCTTTGCTCAATTAGCCATTAAAAATCACTACGTAAAACCCGAAGTTGATACCAAAAAAGAACTAAATATTAAAGGTGGTCGTCACCCTGTGATTGAAAAAAAACTAAAAAATGGAGACGAGTATATCACAAACGATGTTTTTTTAGATAATGAAACGCAACAAATTATTATCATTACTGGACCCAACATGTCTGGTAAATCAGCAATATTAAGACAAACAGGTCTCATCGTTTTGATGGCTCAAATGGGGTGTTTTGTACCTGCAAAAGTAGCTAAAATTGGATTGGTGGATAAAATTTTCACTAGAGTAGGCGCATCCGATAATTTATCTTCTGGAGAAAGTACTTTTATGGTGGAAATGAACGAAACCGCAAGTATTTTAAATAATATTTCAGATAGAAGTTTAATTCTATTGGATGAAATTGGAAGAGGAACAAGTACTTACGATGGAATTTCAATAGCTTGGGCAATTGCCGAATTTTTGCACGAGCATCCAAACGCTAAACCTAAAACACTGTTTGCTACGCATTATCACGAATTGAATGAACTTGCAAACACAATGTCGAGAATTAAAAATTTTAATGTAACGGTAAAAGAAATTGCTAATAAAATTATTTTCTTAAGAAAATTGGTTCCAGGTGGAAGTGAACACAGTTTTGGTATTCATGTAGCGAAAATTGCAGGCATGCCTCCAAAGCTTATTAGTCGAGCAAATGAAATCTTAAAAAGGCTAGAAGTAGATAGAACGGAAGGCCAAAGCATAAAAGACAGTATTAAAAAAGTTCAAAATCAAGCCTATCAACTGCAAATGTTTGCAGTAGAAGACCCTGTATTGCTTAAAATTCGTGATAATTTAAATAACCTTGATGTAAATACACTCACGCCTGTTGAGGCACTATTTAAATTAGATGAAATACAAAGACTCATTAAAAACTAATTTTTCATGAGAAAAAGCCATATATTTTTGTTTTTAGGAACGGTAATTTTACTGTCGTCTTGTGGCGTAAGAAAAAACAATAATACGGTGGGTGTTTTAACAGAAAACAAGACTTTTGATATATATAAGGATGTCAAAAATAAAAAACTCACACTTTTTTTGGAAGAATGGATAGGCGTGAAGCATAAATTAGGTGGAAATGATAAAGATGGAGTGGATTGCTCGTCTTTTTCTCAATTTCTACAAAAAACAGTATTTGA
Source organism: Sphingobacteriaceae bacterium (assembly GCA_019751895.1). Lineage (GTDB taxonomy): Bacteria > Bacteroidota > Bacteroidia > Sphingobacteriales > Sphingobacteriaceae > Pedobacter. Next base: position 4,792 of record JAIEMU010000040.1, read on the forward strand.
CAATACCATAAATAGAATAGCAAAAGATCAGGCTTTGCAAATTGAAGAAAAACCTATCCAAGATTTATCAGAAGGAGATTTGGTGTTTTTTTCATTCCTACAAAATGGTTCAATTGACCATGTAGGCGTTTACCTTCAAAACGATTTTTTTGTTCACGCATCCACAAGTAGGGGAGTAGTAATTGATTATTTAAAGAAAATCAACTACCAAAAGTACCTTATTAAAGCAGGAACTGTAAAACACATAAACAAATAATCAATCATAGCCTTTAACATAAATAAAAATAAAATGAAATTAAATTTAATTCGTCCACTTGCATTTTTTGATTTAGAAACCACAGGTACTACTATAGGCTTAGATAGAATTGTAGAAATAGCTATATTAAAGGCAATGCCGAATGGAGAAGAAATCGAAAAAACATGGAGAGTGAATCCTGAAATGCCAATTCCTCTTCAATCATCATTGGTTCATGGTATTTATGATAAAGATATTGAAGGCGAACGAAAATTTGGCGAATTAGCAAAAGAAATAGCCGATTTTATTGGGGATGCAGATTTAGCAGGATATAATTCAAATAGATTCGATATACCATTACTATTAGAAGAGTTCTTGAGAGTAGATTGCGAATTTGATATGTCGGATAGAAAATTTGTCGATGTTCAAAATATCTTCCATCAAATGGAACAACGTACATTAAAGGCAGCGTACAAATTTTACTGCGATGCAGATTTGATTAATGCTCATGCAGCAGCAGCAGATACTAGAGCAACCTATGAGGTTTTGTTAGCACAATTGAACAAGTATAAAGATGTATCCTTTATAGATAAACAAGGTAATGAAAGCAAACCTGTGCAAAATGATGTAAATCTATTACATGATTTTACCAATCTTAATAAAACAGTAGATTATGCAGGAAGATTAGTCTTTAATGAAAAAAATGAAGAGGTGTTTAATTTCGGAAAACACAAAGGCAAGTCAGTAGAAAAAGTGTTTGAAACAGAACCTGGCTACTACACTTGGATGAAACAAGGAGATTTTCCATTGTTCACTAAGAAAAAATTAGATGAAATATGGAATCGATTACAACAAAAAAAGACCGAACGCAGTAAAAAGCATATCGAAAATAAAAGTAACGAGAAGCAAAATCAAATCAAACCAATTGATAATAATGCGTTAGAACAGCTTAAAATGAAGTTTAAGAATTAAAAATCAAAATACTTTCGAATTCATTTTATATATGTTATAAAATTTTATATCTTTGCACTCCTTCGGATGAGGGGCATGGGAGTTAAGAGAGTTGTTTGGAAAGTTAAGCGAAAATTATTTTAAAATAAATTTTGTGTAATCGAATAAGTTTTCTACCTTTGCAACCCGCTCAGGATTGAGAGAGTTAATAAAAAGTAAGTGTAAAAGGGAGATTTGTTTTGAGGGTGTTGAAAGGGAGATAGGGTAAAAAAATCAAAACAAATTATTTTCAAATAAAATTTGCAATTACGAAATTAATTTCTACCTTTGCAGTCCCAACTAAAACGAAGGG
>JAIEMU010000055.1 GCA_019751895.1 Sphingobacteriaceae bacterium
AAATTACAACAAGTAACTTTGCCGGCAACCAACTTTGAAGTTTTACCTGAACATGGCAATGCAAATAATTCAATTAGCCCAACACCAAGCTCAGCACCACAAAAAAACTCAAGCACACCAAACGAGACCGAACCAACTAGCAAATGGTTGTATATTTCAATGGCAATCGCGGCAGCTTGGCTCATTACCATGGCAGGAATTTATTTACTCTGGCGCTCACGCTCAAAGCCTAAGAGCAATAAACAAAAATTAACCCCAGAGCAACTAACGACACTTGAACTACGGACAGAAAAAGAGTGCTTTAAAGCGCTACTGAACGCATGTCAACAGCAAAATTTAAGTACAACGAATCAGTATTTAATTCGCTGGGCGGCGCTGCATTGGCAGACTAAAGTTTATTCGGTCGCAGATATTAAGGATTTACAAGCTAATCCAAACTTGAATCAACTTCTGGATCAGTTTACTCAAGCGCTGTATCGTGGCGAAGAATTTAAGCAATTTCAAGCGCTGGCTGATGAGTTAACTCATTTTACGAAACAAAAGGCACAAAAAACGACTAAAACCATCTTGGAGGATTTTTATCCACACTAAGGGCAAGTTAATATTAACCATTAAGCACCTTTAACCTAGTATCGTCTGGTGATTTCAAAACGTCACCAGACTAATTTATTTAATACATCATTCTTGGATCAATGTAGTGTTTAAATTCGATTAAATTATTCGCTGGATCAATCAACACAATGCTGCTGTGCTCTTCAACCGTTCTTGGGAATCTGGTAAATAAAGGCGTAAACACAGGAAGTTGTCGAATTTCAATTAACTTTAATAAATTATCAAATTCAACTCGATCTTTAAATGTAATGCCAAAATGTCTTGGATAAAGCTTTGGGGCGTTATCAATATGCTCAGGAGCTAAATGACAAACTACTTGATCACCAAAAAAATCCAGCGTAATTCTATCACTATACCTACGCGCTAATTTACACCCCAATTGAAAAACATAAAAATCTAGGGACTCATCCAGATCTTTGCAGGGAATGGCTAAATGAAAGGTATTATTTTGATCGCGCATGGTTCAATATTCCTTTTAAGTATTTTAAAAATTTAAAAACAAAATAGACTTGACTAAAATTATACAATACAGTAGGTTAATTGTCAATAATAGACCATACAATTGAAAAGCTATGAAAGCATCAGCCAAGCAGCAGAATTAAGCTCGGTTAAGATATCAATGAGTTAATCGACTGTAATTGTATGCTAAAATACCCATCTAACCAAATTATAAGTAAGACACTCCGCATGATGAATACCACCATAGAACAATGCTACCACCTTAAACCGTTTGAATCAGACGAAGAACGCCTTGAGTCTATTTTCGCCCTCTATGGACAAATGACCGCAAAAGGACATATTGAATGAGTGCTAACAAATTTATTTTAATTGAAGAATTTTTCAAAGAAATATTACCTGAATTACAAAACCGACCAGATGGAGATAAAACTGTTGTTTTTATTGGTGCTGGATTATCCAGAAATTATGGATGCTCGGGATGGAATGAGTTAGCAGAGTCTGTAATTAGAGAGTGTCATAAGATACCCAATGGGATTGATTACTTAACTTATCAAGACATCATAACAACTGTTAGAAATCCTAAAACTATGCTAACGATAGGTAAACGCTATTTGGATAATAGGAAAAAGTTAAATATATTTAAAAAATGCTTAAATAAGTCCTTAAATAATAATCAATCAAAGGTTCGCAAGTCTCATAGTGGAGTCTATATCTATTTAAAAGACATCTTTGACTACTTTATTACAACAAACGCAGATAGACATATTGATAATTTTTTTGATAGAGACAAAATCCATTATAGAAACATGCCTCAAGGTCCGCTAAGCATAAATGCTCTTTACAAAATTCATGGCTGTATTTCAGATATAAACAGTATGGTATTTACAACAGATGAATATTTAAAGCAATATTTAGTTGAAGTTCATAATGCTAATGAATTTAGATTGGGAAACTTTTTACAATATATCTTTCAAAGCTATAATGTCATTTTTATTGGTTATGGTTTAGCAGAATTTGAGCTGTTAGAAAGAATGATTGGCACATCACAAACAGAAGGTGTTCGTCATTATATAATTAATGGATATTATGAGCATCAAACTGAATTAATAAATGCACATGATTTATATTTTAAGGCATTTAATGTAAAACAAGTTGTATATTTATTAAATGAAAATGGGCATGCAAAGCTTACTCAAGAAATTGAACAATACTATAACAAAAAACTTGGCGAAATTAATAAACCTCTAGCCTTTTCAAATGAATTAGATGAAGCATTAGGTGAAAATTATGAGTAATAGAATACAAGAAATTGTCCAAAAAATTTCCAACGATGTAGAACAAAAAGAATATTTTTTTAACAATTTAGACAAAATGAAATCTCCAAAAGCGTGGTTTGAAGCATTGTATCAAGCTAACTTGTTGACACCAGATAATGCGTCAGCAATAGCATATATTAGAATATTAATAAGCCAAGGTATGATGAGCAATCAAAACTTCTTAAGAGTAGTAACCAATTGGTTGGATAGTTTTTTGAAACCAGATTCTCCATTTTGTAATGTGATATGGTTTATTGAAGAGGTAATTAAATTAAATGACTCATCATTAAATCAAAAGTGTAGAAAAGTATTAATTAATAAGTTATCTAATTCTAATACATTCAATGAAACGGCTAATGCAGTTGTTTATAGAAATCAAATAAACAACTTTATTTTTATAGATAAAGATACAATTATTCAAATATTAGAAATAATTATACATAAAGATAAATTTTCTACTATTTCACGAGATGTACATATATTACTAAAACTTAGAGAGCAGATATCAGAGTTTTTAATAAATCAGCATAACAGTGAATATTTACCTATAGTTCTAAACCAATTACTGCCATATATAGATACAAAACCAGTTGAATTTTTGATGGTTGATACAATAGATAGTGGATACTATAGTTTTAGTTATGGTGATTTTCTAATTGGATTTCTAATTAACATTATTGATGGTAGCTCAGAGCAAGACAACGAGGCTTTGATAGAGCAATTAGTTCAATATATTGTAGACCCAAAAACTGAATATTTTAAGAAAGTTATTGTTTTTAAAATAATTATTTATATTATAGATAAAATTAAAAAATATGAGCTAATAATGAAAGTAATTAACTTGATTCATTCGTTGGAAGAGTTATCTGCAATTAAATACGCAATGTATCATTGTATAATTAAAAAATGTGCAGATAAATGGTATACAGCATTTCCTAACTTTGATGATTGGCTATCAGAGCTAGACTATTCAGAACAATATAAGCTTAACTGTGAAAATAAAGATATGCTAAATAATTGGGGAAAACAAACTAAATTAAGTTTATTGCATCCATTTAAAGCAAACAACTCATTATATAGTGATTTAATTCGTGATTATCCATATAATGTACAGGAACCAACAAAATCATTTGAGATAAAATCATCTTGGGAATCTCCAAATAACTATGTGGATATATTGCAAAATTCTAGCATTGCCGATATAGTAGAATATATGAACGGCACAAGGAAAATACCAAGTGAATCAGATTTCCCTGATATACATTTGGATGAAGCATTTAGTCAAGATTTTAACTCTAATAACGAAAAATATATTAGCAAACTACAATATATATTTCAACATCTCAATAGCACACATTATAAATCTAAGATATTATATAAATTAGCGGATCTCGCTAGGAAACAAAAAAATAGTAATTATCAGGAAATATTAAACAACCTACTAAATGACGATAATATAGACAAACATTACTTTGATGCGATACTTTCATTACTTTGTGCTATTACCGATAAAAACGCTGAACAATTATTATCATTTGAAGATGTTATTTATAACTTTCTGATAAACCATATCGCATTTTACGAAGATAGAGACGATATGGATGATCTTGCAGGTGGGCGTAATTCTTTGTCTGGTAAGTGTCTTGATATTTTAATTAAATTAAGCATAGCAAAAGATAACACATTATTAGGATTTGCCAATAATATCAATAACTATAAAATATTCCTTGATAATCCAAATGGACTATTAATAATTGGACAGTATTTATTTTGGCTATTCAAACATGAACAATTTCTGCAATACTTTAATAATTTAGAGATCAAAGCGCAAAATATAGCTTTATCAACATACTTTAAATACTCTAGATATGTTCAAAAAAAAATCTTTAATTTGTCTATACAAAATAATTTTATCGAAGTTGAGAAAAACATTCATCCTTATATCAATCATGCTATGTATTTTTATCTAACAGATGAAAATAACTATCTATTTAGCGTATTAAAAAGCCAGTTACAAAATGAGAACCTTATTGAAGCAATCACTTCTGCTTTAAATACATACAATGGCAAAATCATTAAATTAAATGCAAAAAACAAATTAATTGATATTTGGGAACTAATATTAATTTCTCCAATACTTAACAAGATAGCTTCTAGAATATTATACAACTCAAATTTAATTGATATACGAGATAATAAAGCAAAAGATTTATTTTATAAAACAATAGGTATATTAACGCTGCATTCTATTATTTATGAAAATGAAGCCGTAAAACTACTTTATAAATTGATGGATGATAAACAATTTGAATTTGTTCTGAATACTTTATTGAGTTTAGCCAATAACAGCCGGCGCACATATTACATGGATATTGAGTATTTAGATAAAATACTCATCACTTTCAATAATCAAAACTTTAAATTATTTGACATAAATCGTGAGAAATTTATAAAATTAGTAGCTCGATTAAAAGAAATCAATTATCCAGTTCCAGTAAAAATAAAGTCATAGTCTATTATGCATATTAAAAACTACATTTCAGGCGAATATCGTCAAGAATACAAAAGCTTTGTTCCAAGTACGATTAATCATAATTTAATACCTAAATGCAAAAAACGTTGCGGCCTTCACGAATTTTATATTAAACTTATCGCCGTTACACTTAAATATTAAATCACATAAAAGGACACAACATGAGTATTGATGGCTATTTTGACATAAATATTAAAACCCCACTCGGTGAAAAATTTGCAACTTTGCATTTAATTAGCGCAGGAAATGATTTAGCTGGTGAATTCATCACCACCAAAGCAACTTTTCCAATCAACGGCAGCATCGATGGCAATCACATTACTTTCACCACCCAAATTTCAATTTCAATGGGTGAAATTAATGCACAAATTAGCGGTGAGGTTACTAAGGAAGGTTTTAGTGGTGAAGCTAAGGTCTTGTTTGGTAAATTGCCAATTCAAGGAACGCGTAAAACTCAAGTTTAAAATTTCTACAAATTAAACTCAGAATGGAGTAGGCAATGAAAAAATTAATCTTATTATCTTTATGTCTGAGTGCTGGAGTTGGTCTAGCAAACGCAGATGGTTGTGATGCTGATGATCCAATGTTCAATGAGGGGCTGGCCAAAAATCTAATCAAACAATGGAATAATAGTTTATTAAATGCGAAAACTGGCACCGCACAGGAACTAAAAACATCAGCTCAGGAAGTAGTAAAAGCTAACTATGCGCCACACGCGGTACTACTGCCTACCTTAAGCAATGTAATTCGTATGGATACGCCTCAGCTAGTTGATTATTTTGAACATTTTCTAGGTAAACAACCTCACTTGGACGCTGGATCACCCTATGGCACGGCAGTTTATTCTAGTTGTGGTTTGGGAGTTTATAATGGCGATTATGACTTTATTGCCAAAGGCCAGCCAGTCATGCATGCACGTTTCACTTTTGTGTATGAGTATCTCAATCAACCAACCGTAGCTGGTCAAAAACCAGGTTGGTACATCGTATCACATCACTCTTCGTTACAACCACCCAGTCAACCCGAGCATAATAACTCTCACAATGAAAGCACCCCATTAGCAAAAATCAACTTTGAATTCTAAGGGCTAAATCCCAGATTTAATCGTCAGCAACCAGTTCACTCTTTGATTGATTACTGAAATACGTTTGCAGAATGCTACATGCAGCAAGTTGATCCAATTTACCTTTTTGTTCACGCCCATAAACACCTTGCTCATTCAATAATGAACTGGCATGGTCAGAACTAAAATCTTCATTAATCATGATAACCGACAGGTTAAATTTACGTTCAAGGCGTTTGGCAAAATTGTTAATCGTATTAACCATCTGAATTTTTTGCGGATTATCATGTACATGCGGACAACCAACGATCAATAAAT
>JAIEMU010000166.1 GCA_019751895.1 Sphingobacteriaceae bacterium
CTTTTTTAACCAATAACTCACTGCTAAACCAGCAACACCTGCACCAACTACTAATATTTTTTTCATGTTAAAGCCTTACTTTGTAATTAGTTAAATTTTATTCAATTCTTGTATACGGCTACCAGGATTTTTGAATAACATCTGTTTATGTGTTTCTGTTTGCTTAATTTCGTGAACACAAAATTTAATGAAATTAATAGTTTCATTTTTTGAGTATAATTTTTTGCCGTACTCCCAATTTACAGCGAGCTCAATTAGATTACTCCATGGCAATCCAAATCGCTTTTTTACCCACTCAGCAGAAGTCTTTTTTGTGCCCGTAACTCCATGTATGACAGTATACAGAATCCGACATAAGTTTATAACAATATATGATTGATAATGACTATTGTCTAGCCATTCTGTGTCTAGAATTTTTGGTTCCCATTCCTGAAATAAATCTCGTATACATGCTCTTTGTACTTCGGTTATATCAATAGGTTTAATTAATTGTCTGAATTCTGGTCCAATAAGAGAAATACCATGTTGATATAATAAATAATTATTTACTGATGTTACGCAGATGCTAAAGATTTTTCATAAGCTTCGTTCTCTGCTTTAAGTTTTTGCAAGTCTTGAAATGCAAGCTTAGTCGCATTCAAGAACAACTTGCCCTTCTGAGCAAAATGATTGAGTCCTGTGCTAAATTTGTAACGTTCCAGTTTTATGTAAGCTACTAATGAAGCAAAGACATGTGTCTTTTGAGTTTTAACTGTTCTCGTTGGAGATTTCTCCATGCAAACATTTTGTTTAAAACTCTTATGGTATTCTTCAACACTCCACCGTTTGTGGTAGATGCTGATGAAATCATTACTGGTTAAATCCAGCTTATTACTCACAAGATAACGTACACCAGTTGAGTTATCTTTGTTTGTAAAGACTTGTTTGAATAAAAGTATCGGTAACTCGACATCTTTTAGCCAAACTAAAGTTGGTGTATTTGCTTGTAATTCTAATAAGCTGACATTTGTCCAGTTGGGTTTATTTCTATCGCCTAGCGTAGCTTTGCGGTTGGACTTTAAATCAAAAATAAAGTACTTCTTTTTATCATGAATAAACCTCATGTTTTCTGCTGATGAGTACCATGAATCAGCTAGAACAAAAGAGAATTTAACTTGGTTTTTAAGCGCAATTTTAATTTGTTTGCGCAAAAGTTCATTCTTATTAACTGTACTTTTTCGATGTTCTTTTTTAGTATTGAGATCACACATAAGGTATTTATGTACAATCTCTATAGCCAATGGAACTTTCAGAGCTTGCTCATATTTCTGGGTATGGTAAAACATCGTAAGGATATTCATCCCTTTTACAGATGTACCACTACAGTGATCATAATGCCAGCAGATGATTTCATTCTCATCAGTGTATGGCTTATGCGCTATGCTGTCATCAAAAATAAGGCAAGCATCATCTGTTTCATGTTGTCGAACTATTGCTTTTACATTAATCCATAATTCTTTGTTGTCAAACTCGGTGTTTGATAACATTCGTGTCACTTGGTCATGTGATACTGAATTATCCATCAGTCTGGATAATCCTGTAGCTGTTGCTAAACCAAGTGATATTTGTAAATAATCGGTGTAAAGATCAAAGATGTTGTTCATGGCTATCTCCGATAAATGAACATCACTATTTTACACAATTTGCACATCTCCGTGCGTAACATCAGTTATTTATAATCCATTCATTTCCATATGGGGCTTTTTCATAAAAAATTGCACCGCCATAATATGGCCGAGGTTCTTTAGGTGGTAAAATATTTTCAAACATATAAATTGGCGTATATGAACACTCTAATCGATCTTTCCATTTTTAGATAGATCTCCAATCTGTACATGTAGCTGTTTTATTAATTCAATTTCACAATTATTAAGCGGTTGAGTTAAGACTGTAGTTAAATCAATATCACTACTATTCGGATTAAAATCACCATAAGATAAAGAGCCGAATAAATATAAGCCAACCAGATTCTTACCTAAAATGTCTTGAATGCTATTTGCCATAGAAGATAGAATCTTATTAATGTCTTGGTATGGTGTCATGCTTTTTCACTTTAATAGAAAAATAAAGTCCAAAATAACGTCCGTTATTAAAGACTGTTGGATAAACTTAAAATATGCTCCATTATACCCTAAAACAAGTCTATAATACCAGTCTTCTATATCAAAGTTTTAGCAAATCATATTTGCTGATTAAAATGGACTCTTTATTGGAATTTGCTTTATGAAAATTGGCTATGCAAGGATATCAACTAAAGAACAGAATTTAGATTTACAAACCGATGCTCTAAAACAAGATGGTTGCGAAAAAATTTATACTGAGGTAATGAGTGGTACTAAAGCCGACAGACCAAAATTACAGGAATTAGTCAATAATTTGCGACCGGGAGATATTGTTGTAATTTGGAAACTAGACCGTCTTGGTAGGTCTCTAAAACATTTGGTGGAATTAGTCAACAAATTTATAGAACAAGATGTTGGACTTAGGAGCTTGCATGACCATATTGATACCACTACACCACAAGGTAGACTAATTTTTAATATATTTGCATCCTTGGCTGAGTTTGAGCGTGATTTAATTCAGGAAAGAACTACTGCTGGATTAGCTGCTGCACGTGCTAGGGGTAGACTTGGTGGCAAACCCAAAGGATTGTCACAGAAAAATGAATCTATTGCATGTGCTGCTGAAACTCTGTACAAAGAAGGCAAATTAACAGTTAGTCAGATTATTAGCCAATTGGGTATAGCTAAATCCACATTTTATAATTATCTTCGTCACCGTAATATTATTGTTGGATCATACATAAAAAATAAGAATAAATGACTACAAAACGCTTAATAATCCTAAATAATGCTGAGATTAAATTTTATTACGAACCAAAAAACTTTGACTCGGATGAGCAACAGCATTACTTTACGTTGGATAATCATGAGGAAAATATAGTTAATGGTATTGGCTCAACAACGAGCAAAGTATATTTCATTTTACTTCTTGGTTATTTCAAAGCCAGTAGACAGTTATTTAATTTAGAAACAGTCAAAAATATCAGTGCTAATTTTCTATTTGTAAAATCTAAGTACTTCCCTTCTTATAAGAAAAAAATCAAATTAAACATTAGTCGCCCAACTAGACTTGAATTAGAATATAAAATCTTAAAACTATTTGATTATAAAGTATGTGATTTAAGCATTAAGAAACAAATTGAAGTATTTGTAGCAGAGATGGTCAGTATTGATAATGACCCAGTATTCATTTTTAAAGAAGTGGTTCGATATTTACATAAAAATAGAGTTATCCTCCCAGGTTATACGGTTTTGCAGGATATTATTGGTAAAGCAATTACTGCTGAAGAAAAAAGATTAACACTGCTCTTAAATAAATTAGTCAAACAAGATATACACAAAAAGCTAGAGAAATTGCTTGAAGCCAATAATAGTTTACATGAAATCACTTATTTGAAGCGTGAATTAAAGTCATTTGGTTATAAGGAAATGCAAGCTGAAATCGTAAAACTTCGACAAATCAAAGAGCTGTATTATGTATCCAAGGAATTTTTACCACAGCTGAATATCTCTAATTCCAGCATTAAATATTATGCTTCATTGGTTGATTACTACAATGTTTATAAGCTTAAACGGATGAATAAAAAGAAGGCATTAATTTACTTGATATGTTTTATTCACTATCGATTTAAAAAAATGAATGACAACCTAATCGACTGTTTTATTCATTATGTTGATTGGTATTTGCATGAGGCTGATAAATATGCTAAAACATTTGTTGCACAACAACAAATAATCCAAACGGCTCAATTTAAAAAAGCAGCATCGATATTTGAAATGTTCTATGATAATCAATATGATGAATTTGCATTTAGTAAGATCAAGGATATTGCTTATAAAATATTGCCAGTTGATGAATTTAAAGCATTTACTGAATATTTAAATGATCAAAAATTTGACCTTGCAGCCTTAGAATGGAGTTATTATGTACAGATAGCAGGCAGAATCAAGAAAAACCTGCGACCATTGTTGCTAAGTCTAGATTTTAAAGGTAATAATAATTCTGCTAATCTCATACAAGCTTATGATTTTGTACAACAAAAGCTTACGGTTTATAAGACATTAATGAAAGTAAAACCTAGCGAATTTCCAGTAACCGCTATCGTAAAATCAGTATATCCATATTTATGTAATGAAGTTAGCAATACAAAAGTTATAAACTGCGACAAATATGAGTTTTGGTTATATCAACAATTAAGCCATAATTGTGGGGCTGGACATGTGTTTGTTAATGATAGCAACAAATACAGAAACTTTGATGATGACCTTGTTGATGATGTTTGTTGGCAAGATAAAGAAAATATTATAAAGAATCTTGGCTATAAAAAACTCATTGCACCACTGTCTGAAACATTAGATGAATTAGAAAAAGAACTTGAATATTGGATTGTGCGAGTTAATACTCGTTTTGATGCTGGTGAAAATCCACATATAAAACTATCGGGTAAAAAGTTAGGAAATACTTGGAGTTTGCCATATGCTAAGCTTGATGAACCTGACAATCATTATATTTTTAAAGATTTGCCGAGAATTGCTATTGCTGATATCCTTATTGAAAATCACAAATATTGTTCTCTTTTGGAATGTTTTACACCACTGGTTAATCGTTATAACAAATCAGAGCTACAGACAAGCAGCCTTTTAGCCAGCATAATTGCAATGGGTACATTCATTGGTCTTGGAGAAATGGGTAAAATATCTGATATAAGTTATAACTCACTAGCATCTACCACACATAATAGAATAAGACTAGAAACATTGCGTGCAGCTAATGATAAAGCTAGTAATGAAATTGCGAAGCTCCCGATTAGTAAGCATCATAATATTCTTGAAGAATTTATACATGCTAGTGCTGATGGGACAAAAATTGAAACCATACTCGACACTTTTAATTCAAGATGTTCACCCAAATACTTTGGCGTTAATAAAGGAGTGTCAGCATTGACACTGGTAGTAAATCATATTGCGGCAAATGTTAAATTACTTGGTGCTCATGAGTATGAAGGTAACTTCATATTTGACCTACTATTTAACAATACCTCAGACATTGATCCCGATATTCTATCCACTGATACCCATGGAACTAATGCTGTAAACTTCATCATTTTATACTTTTTTGATTATATTTTTGCACCAAGATATAAGGATACTGCTGGTAAAATTGATGGGCATATTTATGGCTTTAAATCAAAAGAAGAATACAGCAAATATAAGATAAAGCCAACCAAAAAAGTGAATAAACAGCTTATTTTGGATGAAGAAGATAACATCAAAAAAATTATGGTATCGTTAGCCACCAAAGCAACCACTCAAGGCGTAATAATTAGTAAGTTAAGCTCACATAAACGTAGAAATCGAACCAAATCTGCATTATGTGAATTAGATAATATTATCCGCAGTATCCATCTTTTGCGTTATGTTGATGATATTACTTATCGTCAAAACATTCAAAAAGCTCTAAATCGAGGTGAGTCATATAACAAACTTCGTCGAGCAATATCCTATGCCAATGAGGGTAAGCTAAATGTGCATTCTGAAATGTCTCAACAAATTTACAATGAATGTACCAGATTTATAGCCAATAATATTATTTTATACAATGCAAGATTGTTATCAAATTTACTGATAAAATTGGAAAAGGCTGGCAAAATTGATGAAATTGAAAAGCTCAAGCGTATTTCACCAATTGCTTGGGCACATATTAATATTTATGGACGTTATGAATTTAACAAGGAATTTTTAAATATGGAGTTTAATGAACTTATCAAGCTGATGAGCCTTGATAATATTAAGTTTGAAGAAAACTAGGTTTCAAAATTTTACACTTTTGAGGGGTTGGGTGAAAACACCCAATATTAGCTTTGCTGAAAATGGTTTAACCGACCAATTAATGCCCGTTATTAACTTTTTAACTACACAAATTAAGACATATAATAATATAAAAGCAACAGATAAAAAAGATTTTATGCTGAATTTAATCCCGGAATCAATTAAAAAATATATTTTTGATAAAACCGATACTGGAAAACAAATAAATCTGCATAAATATGAATTTATGGCGTATCAACAGATCAAGAATTCAATTGCAGCTGGTAGCTTATTTGTACCGGATAGTAGCCGCTACCGTAGTCTTGAGGAGGAC
>JAIEMU010000015.1 GCA_019751895.1 Sphingobacteriaceae bacterium
CTCTGCAGAAATGGATTGCTCCAAAACTCTTTCGCACAATGTCCTCAGCAGATCCAAAGAGAATTGATTCGCATTTCGAGCGAAATTATTCAAAATGCTTACGAAGACACAACCGATATTTTTGATTTATTAGACCATGCCGAAAAAAATCTATTCGACATTGCCCAAAACAATTTACGTAGAGATACGCAAAAGATGGACGAAATCATCAAGCAATCTTTACAAACACTAGAAGAATTAAGAACAAAAACCGATGGTTTGACTGGCGTACCTTCAGGTTTCACGGCTTTAGATAGAATGACTGGCGGTTGGCAAAAATCAGATTTAGTAATTATTGCTGCTCGACCTGCAATGGGTAAAACTGCCTTTGTGCTTACTTGCGCTCGTAATGCTGCCGTAGGTTTCAACAAACCTGTAGTGGTGTTCTCTCTCGAAATGTCATCTGTTCAATTGGTAAATCGTTTAATATCAGGCGAAACAGAAATCGAGCAAGAAAAAATAAGAAAAGGAAATTTGGCTGAACACGAATGGGTACAATTGCACACAAAAATCGGTTCTTTAACCGAAGCTCCTTTGTTAATAGACGATACCCCTGCCTTAAATATTTTTGAATTTAGAGCAAAATGTAGAAGATTAAAATCGCAATACGACATTCAAATGATTATCATCGATTATTTACAATTGATGCATGGCAAAGCAGAAGGACAAAGTGGAGGTGGTAATCGTGAACAAGAAATTGGTAGTATTTCAAGAGCTTTAAAATCCGTAGCAAAAGAATTAAACATCCCCGTTATTGCGCTTTCTCAATTGAGCAGAGCCGTAGAAAGCAGGCCTGGCCCGAACGGAAAAAGACCAATGCTATCCGATTTACGTGAATCGGGTTCTATTGAGCAAGATGCGGATATGGTGTTGTTTTTATACCGTCCTGAATATTACGGAATAACCGAAGACGAGCAAGGTCGCTCTACGGTTGGCGTGGGTGAGGTAATCATCGCTAAGCATAGAAATGGCGAAACGGGCATTGTTCCCCTCAAATTTATAGGTAAATACGTAAAATTTGCCGATTTAGAAGATGGATTTAACCCAAACAATTCATTTCCGATGGACAATGCAAGCGCAGGTATCAATCCTTCACAAAGTTTCGACAACAACAATTCGATTACCATAAAACCTGATAATGGTTGGGGTGACGATACGCCTTTCTAATTTTCAAATAATATATTTAACCAAAGCATCGTTTTTACATTAGATAGACGTACAAAAAAAACGATTCACAAATAAAACTTGTATTTTTGCAAATCAAAAAAACAAATGAGTAAACACGGTAGAATTTTAGTGGCCATGAGTGGCGGTGTAGATAGTTCGGTAGCTGCTGTAATGTTGCACGAGCAAGGTTATGAAGTAATTGGCTTAACCATGAAAACATGGGACTATGCTACCTCAGGAATTAACAGTAAAGAAACCGGCTGTTGTAGTTTAGACAGCATAAATGATGCACGAACCTTAGCCGTAAATTACGGTTTTCCTCATTATATTTTAGATATTAGAGACGAATTTGGCGATTTTGTGATTGACAATTTTGTAGATGAATATTTAGCTGGTCGAACGCCAAACCCATGCGTATTGTGCAACACACATATAAAATGGGAGGCTTTATTAAAACGAGCAAATAAATTAGATTGTGAATTTATTGCCACCGGTCATTATGCAAATGTTCGTCAATTAACCGACACCAAACGCCATGTAATTTCAAAAGGAAAAGACGAAAATAAAGACCAATCTTACGTACTTTGGGGGGTTTCACAAGAAAATCTTGCAAGAACAAAATTCCCTTTGGGTAGTTTTTCAAAAGCCGACATTCGCCAAATGGCACTAGATATGGGGCAAGAAGAATTAGCGAAAAAAAGTGAGAGTTACGAAATTTGTTTTGTTCCAGATAATGATTATCGTGCTTTTTTAAAACATAAGGTCGAAGACCTAGAAAGCAGAGTAGATGGCGGAAACTTTATAAATAGTCAAGGAATGATTATCGGCAAACATAAAGGCTACCCTTTTTACACAATCGGACAAAGAAAAGGTCTAGGCGTTGCTTTTGGCGAGCCAATGTTTGTTACTCAAATATTACCCGAAAGCAATAGTGTGATGCTAGGAAGAGCTGATGAATTAGAAAAAAAAGAAGCTTTTGTAAAAAATATAAACCTCATTAAATACGAAAACATACTTCAACCACTATCGAATGTGGTAACCAAAATACGCTACAAAGACGCAGGAATGTTGAGTACCATTGTTGAACAAAACAACCAAATAAAAGTTGTATTCGACCACAATGTTTCAGCTATTGCGCCTGGTCAATCGGCTGTTTTTTACGAAGAAAACGATCTCTTAGGAGGAGGTTTTTTAGTTTAAATAAAACAAGCCTATTTTTATTCTAAATAATTCTTCATAACTTGTAATCAACATTGATTTACTTTTTATGAAAGTTATAATCTGTTGTTTTCTTTTAGATATTGGATGCATAGCTCCTTTATTTGCTCAAAATAATTTAGGCACTAGATTATTGGGGATGGGCAATAGCGGAGTCGCAATTGATGATGTATGGAGCGTCAAAGCCAATGCAGCAAACATCACCTATCTACAATCTACAGAGGCTTCTATCAATTATGGTAAATATGCGATAAGT
Organism: Sphingobacteriaceae bacterium; assembly: GCA_019751895.1. GTDB lineage: Bacteria > Bacteroidota > Bacteroidia > Sphingobacteriales > Sphingobacteriaceae > Pedobacter. The sequence goes on from JAIEMU010000015.1 coordinate 2,681, forward strand.
AATGAATTAAGCAATCAAGCTTTTGTCTTAGCTTTTCCTATTTCAAGTTTTCATTTTGGATTACATTTAGAACAAATAGGCATAACCAACTTTAATGAGCAAAAAATTGGTATTGTAAGTGCTAAAAAGTTTGGCAAAAACATTTCTATTGGATTAGGTTTCAATTTACATCAAATTAATGCAACCAACTACGGAAATGCCAGAGGATATTCCCTAGATATTGGTCTTAGCTACAAAATAAATTCTAAAAACACCATCGGAATATCTATTCAAAATCCTTCAAAATCAGAATATCAACTTACAAATATCAACAGTAAAATCACCTCGTCTTTCAATATTGGCTATTGCTATAAAAACACGGATAAGGTAACATTAACAACTTCAATCAATAAAGTTTTTAAGCAAAATACCGACGTACGAATAGGCTTAGAATACCGTATATTTTCAATAATGAGTTTAAGAGGCGGAATGAGTGTAAATCCGTATAAACAATACTTTGGGATCGGCGTTAATCATTCAAAAATAAAATATGATCTCGCTTTTAGCAACGAAAATAACCTGGGTTATTCACCTCAAATATCCTTAGGTTATGCGTTTTAAAGTTCTTTTTATACTTCTTTTTTATAGTTTTTCGTCGTTTGCACAAAAAGAAGAAACGATACGAAATTTAACAGAAAACATTGCCAATTCTTTACCCGAAGATTTTGACATGAGCGAGCTAATTGAAAAACTAAATTTTTATCAAAAAAATCCTATCAATTTAAACAACACAAATGCAGAAGAATTGAAAAATTTAGTCTTTTTAAACCCACTTCAAATCAGTAATTTTTTTTCCCATATTGAAACCAATGGAAAACTTAACGACCTACTAGAATTACAATCCATTGATGGTTTTGATTTATCAGTCATTCAAAATATTTTACCATTTGTCCGCATCAATGCAAACAATGCGTACAACAATATTAATTTAAAAAATAGCTTACACGAAATGTTGATTCGATATGGACAAACAATAGAAAAGCAAAAAGGATATACAAATTTAGAAGAAAGAAGATATTTAGGTGGACCTGAAAAAATACTTTTTAGATATAAATATAATTACGAAAAAACAATCTCTGCATCGTTGGTTTCGGATAAAGATGCAGGTGAAAATTTCTTAAACAACAACAAACCTAGTTTTATATCAGCAAATGTTGCTTTTTTTGAATTGAAAAAATTTAAAAAAATTGTAATTGGAGATTATGCTTTACAATTTGGTCAGGGTTTAACGCTGTGGTCAGGTTTTAGCTTCAACAAAGGTGCAGATATTACCAGTATTGCAAAAAAAGACATTGGTTTAAATCCTTATTCTTCAGCTAATGAGTATTCATTTTTTAGGGGCATTGCAAGTACAATTAGCATCTTTAAAAACATCGATTTCACACCATTTATTTCCTTTAGAAACCTTGATAGTAGTTTGAAATTAAATTTAGAAAACGAAACTTCATTGTCAAATATCAATCAATCAGGACTTCACCGAACAGAAAATGAAATCAACAACAAGAACAACCTCAAACAAGTAGTATATGGAGGTGTAATACAGTATCAAAAAGCAAATTTATCGGTAGGCTTAGTGGCTTATCAAACTAAGTTTAGCGAAGATTTTGAGCAAAGTACGGAACCCTACAAACGTTACAATTTTAGCGGCAATAAACTATTAAATATTGGCTTACATTACAACTACACCTACAATAACATCTATTTTTTTGGAGAAATTGCACGCAGTTCTTCTAATGGTCTAGCCTACATAAATGGCGCTTTAATAAGTTTGTCTCCTATCCTATCAACGGGAATTTTACACAGAAAATACGCTGAAAACTACCATAACTTTTTTAATCAATCTTTAGCAGAAAGCAGTGAAGCCAACAATGAAAGTGGATTTTATGCAGGTCTGAATATAAACCCTTCAAAACATTTATCAATTTCATTTTATAGTGATTATTTTCGATTTCCTTGGCTGAAATATCGAGTAGATGAACCTTCAAGTGGTTATGATGTTTTTGGTCAATTAAATTATATGCCTTCAAAAACAACAAAATTAACTATTCGTTATAAAAGACTTCAAAAACAACAAAATACAGATTTAGAAAAAAGAATAAAATTCATTGAAAACGTTGAAAATGAAAATTATCGAGTAGAACTAAATTGGACAATAAAGCAACTAAAACTTCAAAATCAACTTCAAGTTACTAAATATTTAAAAGGAGAAGCTAAAGCTGAATTTAGTCACTTAATTTATCAAGATATAAGTTACGTCCCAAAAAACAGTAAAATAAGTGGAAATATACGCCTTGCTTATTTCAACTCTCCAAGCTACAATAGTCGCTTATACGCATATGAAGACGATGTTTTGTACAATTTCACTTTCGGTATGTACAACGGAAAAGGCATCAGAAGTTTTTTGAACTTAAAATATAAGCTCACAAAAAAAATAGAACTTTGGTCTAGATACGCTATTTTTATATACCCAAATGAAACCACTATTGGTTCGGATTTAGACCAAATTAATGGCAATAAAAAATCAGAAATAAGATTACAAATGAGATACCAATTTTAAAGCCTATGTTTTTTAGAGCAGAAATTATCTTTGTACGCCTACTTATTCCATTTTGCATTGGGATTTCCGTCTTTTACCACTTGGCTGAAAATCAATACATTACTCCTCTATACTACACTTGTGCTATTTCATTTTTAATAATTTTAACCACAATAATTTTTTACCAACGATTCAATCTCTATCGATTAAAAGGATGGATAGGATGTGTAATATTTTTATTTACATTTTCTCTTGGAGGATTAATCTGTTTAACTAAAAATCAATCACTCAATAAAAGATATTTTGGAAGCAAAAGTTTTCCTTATTTACAGATAATTGTAAACGACGAACCCCAGCTGACCAACAATATTTTACGTTTTAAAGCTGATGTGATTAAAGCATACACGAAAAATAGTAGCCATAAATCCTACGGGAAAATACTTATTGCTTTAAAAATAGACTCACTCAACCCAATAAAAATAAATTATGGCGATGAATTAATCATTTCACCAAAATATTTTCCAGTCGAACCTCCATATAATCCATACGAATTTGATTTTAAAAGTTGGTTAGCTCAACAAAACATCTATCACCAAAGCTTTATCAATCAAAACCAAACCATAAAAATTAGCGAAAATAAAGGAAATCGAATTGTAAGTTTTGCTTTAAAATTACGAAAGATTCAAATCGAAAAATATAAAAAACTAATACAAAACAATGAAGCATTTGCCGTTGCTTCAACATTAGTTTTAGGATATCGAGCTGATTTAAGTAAAGAAACTTTAGCCGCATATTCCAAAACAGGAACCATACACGCTTTATCTGTTTCAGGTGCTCATGTGGCAATTATTTTTATCGTATTAAATTTTTGTCTTGGTTTTCTAAATCGTACTAAAACAAGAAAAACTATTAAAGTAATCATTATTTGTATATTAATATGGTCTTACGCTTTACTCACAGGCTTTTCGCCATCAGTGCTAAGAGCT
>JAIEMU010000146.1 GCA_019751895.1 Sphingobacteriaceae bacterium
GGCTCAGATGCAAACTCAGGAAAAACAAAAGCAAAATTAAGTGCCGATGGTAAACATTATATCATCAATGGACAAAAAATGTGGATTACCAACGGAGGTTTTGCAGATATTTTTATTGTTTTTGCCAAAATTGATGACGATAAAAACCTAACGGCGTTTATAGTGGAGAAAGATTTTGGAGGTATTACCATGAATCCAGAAGAACACAAAATGGGTATCAAAGGTTCTTCAACTCGTCAAGTATTTTTTAATGATTGCCCTGTTCCAGTAGAAAATATGCTTTCGGAACGTGAAAATGGATTTAAAATTGCGGTTAATATTTTGAATATCGGACGTATAAAATTAGCAGCGGCTGCTATTGGTGCTTCTAGATCAGTGATTGATGCAGCGGTAAATTATTCAAATGAAAGAATTCAATTTGAACGCCCAATCTCAAAATATGGAGCAATTCGTTTCAAATTAGCCGAAATGGCAACCAAAGTGTATGCGGTTGAATCGGCAAATTACAGAGCAGGACAAAATATAGATGATGCTTATGAGGCTTTGGTAGCAGGAGGAATGGATGCAGGAAAAGCGAAATTAAAATCTACCGAGCAGTTTGCGGTGGAGTGTGCAATCTTGAAAGTTTGGGGTTCAGAAGTGTTGGATTATGTAACCGACGAAGGTGTTCAAATTTATGGAGGGATGGGCTTTTCGGCCGATGCACCAATGGATAGAGCTTATCGTGATGCCCGTATCAATCGTATTTTTGAAGGTACAAATGAAATCAATAGGTTGTTGACCGTAGATATGATGTTGAAAAGAGCGATGAAAGGTGAATTGGATTTGATGACGCCAGCCACTGCGGTAGCGGCCGAATTAATGTCTATTCCTGATTTTGGAGAAGAAGATGCGACTTTATTTGCAGCAGAAAAGAAAATTATCAAGAATTTGAAAAAAGCAACTTTGATGGTGGCAGGATCAGCGGTTCAAAAATTGATGATGAGCTTATCAAAAGAGCAAGAAATTTTGATGAATATTGCTGACATGGCAAGTTATGTATATGTGGCTGAGTCGGTAATGTTGAGAACAGAGAAATTAGTGAGTTTGCGTGGAGAAGAAGCCTGCAAAGCTCAATTAGATATGATGCGTATTTATTTTGTTGAGGCAGTTGATGGATTGCAAAAAGCAGGTAAAGAGGCTTTATGGGCATTTGGAGAAGGAGATGAGTTGCGTATGATGTTGGTAGGTTTAAGAAGATTTACAAAAATGGAACCATTTAATGTAAAACAAGCACGCCAAAATGTAGCTCAAAAACTAATTGAAGAGAATAAATATTGTTTTTAATTTTTCATTAATTTTTAAGTTGGTAAGAAGGTTTAGGAAACGGATTTTTATCCAATTCTTAGACCTTTTTTTGTTAAATTAGGTTAAAGATTAGGCTATGAATGATAAATTACTAACTTTGTGGACTATGCGAAAAATAAAATTTATATATGTTTTAATCTTATCAATTGTGCTTTTTCAAGCTTGTAAAGATAAAAATACCGAAAATTTTGATCCTGAAAAGCAGATTAAAATAGACGACAGTTTAATCAATGATTTTATCACTAAGAATAAAATTACAGCTTTAAAACATTCTTCAGGCTTGTATTATCAGATTTTAGAACCAGGAACGGGCAATGTTTCTTATTCAGGGACAACAGAAGTGACTGTAAATTATGAAGGTAGATTATTGAACGGCTCGGTTTTTGATAAATCAAGTAGTGCAACTACTTTTCCATTGGGAAGTTTAATTTATGGTTGGCAAGTAGGTATTCCCTTGATACAGAAAGGCGGTAGGGTAAGATTAATCATTCCTTCAAACTTAGCTTATGGAAACCGTGCCACTGGTGGCATACCTGCAAATTCTGTTTTAGATTTTACCATTGAATTGATAAATACAAAATAACATGTTAAAGAACACAATAAAGTACGCATTCGCCTTGTTAGGCATTTTTTTGTTAGCAGCTTGCGATAAAACCTATGAAAAAATTGAAGATATAGACGAAGCTAAAATTCAAGATTATATCAAAAAAAATAATTTCACCATGCAAAAAGACCCTGCTGGGTTTTATTATCAAGTAGTTAAAGAAGGAACTGGAGATGTTTTGTTGAACAAAGATTCGATTTTGTATAACTTCAATATCAAATCAATGTCGGGAACGATTTATCAAGATACCATTGCAGATGGTAATGTTGGTAAATATCTAGGATATGTATCTCCTGAAGCTTACCGTAAAGCACTGTTGACTGTAAAAAGAGGTGGGTCTGTACGTGTTATTTTACCATCTTATTTGGCTTTTGGTAAAGAGGGAAGTGGAAATATTCCATCTAATGAAGTTATTGTTTCTGAAATAACTACTTATCCATACAAAAAACAATGGGAATTAGACGATGTAAGAATTTTAGCATTTCTTAAAAAAAATAACATCACCGCTACCAAACATTCATCAAGAGTTTATTATCAAGTGATTAAAGAAGGAACGGGATCTGATGTAATTGATTTAAACTCTACTTTAGTTTTAAATTATACGGGAAGATTGTTAAATGGCACTACATTTGATTCTAGTAACTCAGGTACATTCTCATCCACTTTAACTACATTAATTAGGGGATGGCAAAAGGTTGTACCATTGTTTAAAAAAGGTGCAAAAATTAGAATTTTTATTCCATCAGATTTAGCTTATGGAACAACCGGAAGTGGGAGCACGATACCTCAAAACTCAGTTTTAGATTTTGATATAGAAATTGTAAATGTAACTAACTAATTTTTTATGAGGATTTTAAGTTTTGTTTTTCTTGTTATTTTAACAACAAATGTGATGGCTCAAAATACTAAATGGCACAAAAATCAAGTAATAGCACATCGTGGAGCTTGGAAAAAAAATAATTTACCACAAAATTCGATAGCTTCATTAAAAGAAGCAATTCGTTTAGGTTGTTTTGGAGCCGAGTTTGATGTTCATCTTACTGCGGATAGTGTTTTGGTTGTTAATCACGACCATGATTTGCAAGGGATGAAAATAGAAACCAGTACTTTTGATTCTTTGTTGACTAAAACATTAAGTAATGGGGAGAAAATACCAACACTTTTTCAATACCTTAACGAAGGTAAAAGACAAAATAAAACCAAGCTCATTTTAGAAATCAAACCTTCTATGGTAAGTAAGGAGAGAAGTTTGTTGCTTGCTAGGAAGTGCGTTGAAATGGTTCAAGAACATAAAATTCAAGATTGGGTTGAATACATTAGCTTTGATTATGATATTTTAAAAGAAGTTTTAAAATTAGACAAAAAGGCAAAAGTATCTTATTTGAAAGGAGATGTTGCAGCGGAGCAAATAAAAGCAGATAAGTTCTACGGTGTAGATTATCATTTAAGTGTTTTTCAGAAGGATAACAGTTGGTTTACCAAAGCGAAGTCTCTTGGAATTATTTTAAATTCTTGGACGGTAAACAAAGAAGAGGATATGAAGTGGTTGTTGGACAACAAAGTAGAATACATCACCACGAATGAACCCGAACTTTTGTTTGAAATATTAGCTCAGCAAGGAAAATAATTTTTCGTCTCACTGAGCTAATTTTTGTTTTTAGTGTGATAATACTTGCTGAGGTACTTTTACGTAATATCCGGTTCCATCATAAGGTCTTTTACGAGGATGGGTAGTACATGCTTCTGAGCAACAACCTTGTAAAGCATCGCCACACTCATCGCATTGTGTAATGTGTTCGTTGCATTCTGGATTGGCACAATTTATCATTTTTTGTGTTTTTGTTCCACAATTATAACAAGTAGAAACAACTGTAGGATTTACTGAGTTGACATCCACAGCAATGCGATTGTCGAAAACGTAACATTGTCCTTCAAAATCTTTACCGCCGGCTTCTTTTCCATATTTTATAATTCCGCCATGCAGTTGGTAAACATTTTCAAATCCATGATGTAGCAACAATGCAGACGCTTTTTCACATTTGATGCCACCGGTGCAATAGGTTAGTATTTTTTTGTCTTTGTATTGCGCTAAAGCATCTATTTGATTTGGAAATTCTCTAAAATTATCAATATCAAAGGTGATTGCGTTTTTAAATCTACCTAATTTGTGTTCGTAATTTGAGCGAACATCTAAAATAACAACATCTTCATCATCTTTCATGGATAAAAAATCAGTAGGTTCTAAATGTTTACCTGTTTGTTTGTTAGGGTCGATGATGCTGCTGTCTCTTAAACCTGAATGCACAATTTCGGTTTTGTAGCGGCAATGCATTTTGATGAAAGAAGGCTCATCTACTTCATCAATTTTGAATTCTGTTTTTGCAAATCTTTCATCGGCATGTACGGCTTTCATGTATGCCTCACAAGCTTCTTTTGTGCCCGAAATTGTTCCATTAAGACCTTCGTCAGCTACAATTATTCTACCAACAAGGTTTAATGATTTGCAAAATTTTAAGTGATCTGCGGCAAATTCTTCCGCGTTTACTATTGGACTATAGCAATAGTAGAGTAGGGTGTTGTATTTTTTCATAAGATGATTGATACCGCTGTAAACGGCGTTAAATTTTTTACAAAGGTAAGAAAATTGTTCTTGCTAGTTTAAGAAGTATCATCTAATGTGATGAAAATCACAATTTAAAAGAATATAAAGCTATTCTATAATCCAATTTTCACATGTACTTAAAAAATGTTCATCCACATGGGCACCAATTCCCGGTGTGTCGTTGATAGATAAAAAATAGCCATCATACTTTAAACCACCAATAATTGGATCAGTTAAATGTCCAAGCATGCAAGTATCCATGTCATAAAAAACAACATTATCATTGGCAAGTGCGAAATGCAAAAAAGCCGAAGCAGCCAAACGTGTTTCAAGCATTCCACCTATCATACATTTTATATTGTTTTTAGCGGCTATGGAATTTATTTTCTGTGCTTCATAAATACCGCCACTTTTTGCAAATTTGATGTTAATGTAGGCGCAACTATTCGAATTTATTTGTTTTCTAGCATCGTGATGGTTGTAGCAACTTTCGTCGGCCATAATTTTTATGTTAGTTTTGGCGCATAATTCTGGCAGTTTGTCGTCATGCCATGTTCGCATAGGCTGTTCACAAAATTGAATGTTGTATTTTTCCATTTCATTCAATCCAAACAAAGCGTCCTCAAAACTCCAACCTTGATTGGCATCAATTCTGATGGTCATCTTATCGCCAACCATTTCTCTGATGGCTTTTATTCTTGCGATGTCTTCGTGTATGTTTTTCCCTAGTTTTACTTTTAGAATGGTACAACCTTTATTTTTGTAATTTAAAGCCAATTGAGCCATGTTTTCTACCGTGTCAATTCCGATGGTCATGTCGGTTTCGATATTTTTTTTAGCTGTTCCACCTAAAAATTTATAGAGCGGTAAATTTTCGTTTTTAGCAGAAATATCATACAAAGCCATATCAAAAGCGCTTTTTATGGTAGGATTATTGGCAATGTGAATTTGTAGTTCTAATATTCTTTCCTCAATGTGTAATGGATTTTTACCAATCCAAATTTTGGCTAATTCTTTAGCTACAATCAAACAAGTTTCTTGATTTTCTCCAACAATCATCGGAAAAGCAGAACACTCGCCTAAACCAAAAACATTGCTATCTGTTTCAATTTTTATTAAAACATTTTGAGCATAATCCATTGTTCCTGTTGCAATTTGAAAAGGTTTCATGGGAATGCTAAAACGGTATATTTTAATGCTTGTTATTTTCATAGTTGCGTGTTTTTAGGTGGTACGAAGATAGTTACTGGTTAATGAATCTATTTTTTTAAATCGAGATAGTGTTTGATTTAAGTTACTTTTTCTAATTTCAACTGTCAAAGTGCACACTGAATCAAATTTTTGTTCTAAAATTATGGATTCTGACTCTTTTACGATGCGCATCACATCGTTCATTGCTAAATAATCGAACTCAATTTGATAGATGTCATTTATTGTTTTTTCGATGATAATACTATTGCTTACAGCCTCAAGCGTTGCGTTTTTATACGCGTTTATCAAGCCAGGTACACCTAATAATGTACCGCCAAAATAACGAACTACGACTACAAAAACCTGAGTTAAATCGGAGGAAAGAAGAATGTTTAAAATGGGTCTGCCAGCTGTTCCAGAAGGTTCTCCATCGTCGTTAATACGAAAAATATTTCTATCTGTGCTTAGGCGATAAGCCCAACAAAAATG
>JAIEMU010000149.1 GCA_019751895.1 Sphingobacteriaceae bacterium
GCCAGCAGTAACCACTTTAAGTGGAGCGGTGAATTCCACTACAAATGAATCATCAACCTCTACAAATTTTACAGTAAAAGCAAAAGATGGATTATCAGCAGGAACTTACACTTGTACCGTTACTTCGGGTACACAACACAAAATAATTACCGTAAATATTACACAGCCAAATAAATTAGTAATTAATGATACTAAAATTAATGTCAGTGTTTTTGGAGGAAATGATGGTTCTGTTAATCTTACTGCATCTGGCGGAATTGGTGGTTACACTTATGCGTGGTTGCCATTAGGAGTAACAGGACAAACCACAAATAAAATCACAAACTTAGTAGCAGGCACTTACACTTGCACGATTACTTCAGGAGTACAAAGTGAAACAAGAGTGTTTAAAATTAGCGAACCGATACAGGTAAATATTGCTAAAAATGAGGCAAGCGATTATGGTCTTAGCGATGGTTCGATTAACCTTACAACCGCAGGAGGCGATGGAACGTATATTTACGAATGGTTGCCTATTGGAGTAGCAGGTCAAGGAACGAATATGATTACCAATTTGGTAGCAGGAATTTATACATGTACCATTACTTCCGCTACAGAAAGTACAAAAGTTATAGTCGAAATTACTCAGCCTGAACAATTAGTGGTTAGTTATAGTCAAATTAACGTAAGTGCTTTTGGAGGAAATGATGCTTCGATTAATTTGACAGCTACTGGAGGAAAAGGAAATTATACGTATTTGTGGAATACAAATGCAAACACACCTTCAATTAGTAATTTATCGGCAGGAATTTATACTTGTACCATTGCTTCAGGCGTTCAAAGTACGCAAGTAACCATAAAAATTACCCAACCGATAACGGTTACGATAATTAAAACAAATGTGTTGGTAAATGGTGCAGCAACGGGTTCGATAAAACTCATAACCAAAGGAGGAAACGGTAAGTTTAGTTACAAGTGGTCTCCAGATACAGTTGCTGGACAAGGTACTGAAGCAATAAAAAACCTTACAGCAGGCACTTATGTTTGTGAAATTATTTCAGGTACACAAAAGCATACAGTCACAGTAGAAATTACTCAACCGCCAGTTATTTTGGTAACAGTTGTACAAACCAATGTATTGGTAAAAGGAGAAGCAACAGGAGAAGCAATGGTGATTGCATCAGGTGGAGAAGGTAATTTTACCTACTTGTGGAATACCGGAGAAACCACACCGATGATTAGTAATTTGCCAGTAGGTACTTACACCTGCATCATTACCTCAGGGGCACAATCTGTAGAGCAACAAGTAGTCATTACAGAAGGTAATTTAATGCTCAAACCAAACAACAACATCACCCGAGAGAACCCTAACTGGGTAATAAAAAACATAGAAAATTTTCCTACAAACGAAGTCGTTATTTATGATAGATATGGTCGTAAGTTGAAAAGAATAATAAATTACAACAATGATACGAACAATTGGAATGGTGAAATTGATACTAAAAAAGTAGAGCAAAGTACCTATTATTATGTGATTGATTTGGGTGAAGGTAAAGCAAAAATAAAAGGATTTATTACCGTGTTTCAAGAATAAAATAACACCTAGAAAATTATCCCCTATGTAATTTAAAGATAACATAGGGGATTTTTTATGCAACAAAATCAATTCCGTATTTTTCTGTGTAACTTTGTAAACTATGGAATACAATGTACACAGGTTAAGCAATGGCATTCGTTTGCTGCATGTTCCGTCTTCTTCGTCCATTTCACACGCTTGTATTGTAATCAATGCAGGTTCAAGAGACGAAACGGAGCAGGAAAGCGGGATGGCTCATTTTATCGAACATTTGATTTTTAAACGAACCCAAAAACGCAGCACCAATCAAATACTTAGCCGATTGGAAAGTGTAGGCGGAGACTTAAATGCCTACACCACCAAAGAATATACCTGCATTCACGCCTCTTTTCTGAATCCATATTTGGAAAGAACTTTGGAGCTTTTTAACGACATTGTTTTTCATTCTGTTTTTCCAGAAGAGGAAATTGAAAAAGAAAAAAGTATTGTTTTAGACGAAATAGCATCCTATTTAGACCAACCCGAAGAGGCCATCTACGACGATTTTGAAGATATTGTTTTTAAGCAACATCCCCTTGGAAGAAACATTTTAGGCACAAAATCTTCGGTAAAGAAAATCACGAAAGCACAAGTGTTAAACTTTATAAAAAACAATTACCATACAGATAAAATTGTAGTGGCGGTGTTGGGTAATTATTCCTTTTCTAAAGTCACCAAAATAGGCAGCAAGCATTTTGATGCCATAGAAAAAAACACAGGGTCAAATGTTCGTGTAGCGCCCACACCAATAGCATCAACGCAGTTAATTTTAAAAAAGCCCATTGTGCAAGCCCATTCGGTGTTAGGGATGCAAACCTATTCGAGAAATGACCCTTACAAAACAGGATTGTTGTTGCTTAACAATATCATTGGCGGAACAGGGATGAGCTCGATTCTTAACCTTCAAATTAGAGAAAAGCACGGCATTGCCTACACCATCGAAACGAATTATAGCCCATTAAGCGATACGGGTATTTTTACCCTTTATTTTGGCACCGAAAAAGATAAAGTAGAGCGAGCTTTGGATTTGATTTACAAAGAATTTGATAAATTTAGAAAGCAATCGTTAAGCAGCAAACAACTCCAAAATGCTAAAAACAAGTTTATTGGTCAAATTGCATTGGGAGAGGAAAACCGCATTAGCGTGATTATTTCGATGGCAAAAAGTTTGATGGACTATGATAAAATAGATGACTTGGAAACCATCTTTGCTAAAATAAATGCGGTATCAACCGAAGAGATTGAAACCATTGCCCATCAAGTGTTAAACCCAACAAATTTAAGCGCCTTACATTTTTATCCTAAATTATAAATTTAGGTTCCATATAATATTTTGTATTTTTGCCCCATGAAATTACCAATTGTCGCCTACGGAGACCCCGTTTTAAAAAAAATGTGTGTGGATATTGACGCCAAATATCCTGATTTAAAGCAATTAATTGCGAATATGTTTGAAACGATGGAAAACGCCTATGGCGTTGGTTTGGCAGCTCCACAAATAGGTTTGGCAATTCGTTTATTTATTGTTGACGCACAAGAAGACGAAAAAGCACCACGTTACAGAAAGGTGTTTATCAACGCTAAAATATTGGAAGAAACGGGTGAAGAATGGAGTTTTAACGAAGGATGTTTGAGTATTCCTGATGTGAGAGAAGACGTAATGCGTAAGCCGAATATTTTAATCCGCTATTATGACGAAAATTGGGAACTCCATGAAGAAAAGGTAAGCGGTTTTCCTGCTAGGGTAATTCAACACGAATATGATCACATTGAAGGTAAGCTATTTACCGACAGATTGCCTATCTTACGCAAAACGATGCTAAAAAGCCGATTAGACGCTATTTCTAAAGGGAATGTACATCCTGAGTATAAAATGCGCTTTCCGAATAAAAGCAAAAAAAGATAAAATAACTAATCGCTTAATAATTGGTTTTATAGTCGGCTATGCGAATAACGTTTTCGCAAAAGCTATATTCGTGTGCTTGGTTGGATGCCACGACCACCAATCTGTTTTCTGTAAAGTTTTCTACCAATTCATTGTACCAATCTATCCCCTGTTGATCGAGATTTGAGGTAGGCTCATCGAGCAACAAAATAGGCGTGTCGCTACAAAAAGCCAAAACCAATTTGGTTCTTTGTTTCATGCCTGAGGAGAAATATTTTAAGGCTTTATCCTCAGACTTTGCAAGGTTTAGCAAAGCTAAAATTCCTTTTTTATCAATCTTGGGATGTATGTTTTTGAATTTGAAATGGAAATCTATTGTTTCTTGAAGTGTAAACTCCTCTATTAAATCTAAATAAGGAGCGGAGAATGCAATGTGTTGATACACCTCGCTTGGGGAAAGGATTTTTTCGCCGTCTTGATACACCAAATCCCCTTCCGAAGGACTTAAACTGCTCAGCAAGATGCTCAATAAGGTGGATTTTCCAGAACCATTTGAACCCAATAAGGCATATTTTTGACCTGCAAGAAAGGAATAACTAAGACCGCTAAAAATCCACTCTTGATTAAATCGACGTCCAAGGTTATTAACAACAATATTCATGCGGTATTTTTAGCTTCCTGAGCCAAAGCCACGCATCACACCACGATTAGAGTTTCTAATAAAATCAACGATTTCGTCTCTAATTTCAGTAGGCTCAAACTCTGCTTCAATAATGTCTAAAGCTTTGGTTACGTTGTTGTGCTTTACAAAAAGCACACGGTATATTTCTTGAATTTCGTTGATTTGTTGAGAGGTAAAACCTCTACGACGCAAACCCACCGAATTGATTCCTACATAAGAAAGGGGTTCTCTAGCCGCTTTTACATAAGGAGGAACATCTTTTCGCACCAAAGAGCCACCTGTTACAAAGGCGTGTGAACCTACATTTACAAATTGATGAATAGCGACTAAACCTGCCAAAACCACATTGTCGCCAATGGTAACGTGACCCGCCAAGGTGGTGCTATTCGAAAAGATACAATAATTACCTACGGTACAATCGTGAGCGATGTGAGAATAAGCTTGAATTAAGCAGTTGCTACCAATTACAGTTTTCCATTTATCTTTAGTACCTCTATTTACGGTTACACACTCTCTAATGGTGGTGTTATCGCCGATTTCTGCGGTGGTTATCTCTCCTTCAAACTTTAAATCTTGGGGTGTGCCCGAAATAACAGAACCAGGATAAATGCGACAGTTTTTACCAATTCTAGCGCCGTCCATTATCACTACATTAGAACCTATCCAAGTTCCTTCGCCAATGACTACATCTTTGTGTATCACAGCAAAAGGCTCCACGACCACATTGTCTGCAATTTTGGCTTGTGGATGTATGTATGCTAAAGGTTGTATCATAATTATTCTGTGTCTTTAATTTTTGAAATTTGAGCCATCATTTCGGCCTCTACTACTACTTTGCCTCCTACCATTCCTACACCTTTCATTTGTGCAATTCCTCTTCGAATAGGCTCCATCAAATCGCATCTAAAGACAATGGTGTCGCCGGGTACAACTTGCGCTCTAAATCTTACGTTATCAATTTTTAAGAAATAAGTTAAGTAGTTTTTTGGATCGGGTACGGTGTTAAGCACCAACACGCCGCCTACCTGTGCCATCGCCTCTAGCTGAATAACGCCTGGGAAGATAGGAGAAGCAGGAAAATGTCCTTTAAAAAGCTCTTCATTCATGGTTACATTCTTTACACCCACTACATAGGTTTTGGTTAATTCCAAAATCTTATCTACAAACAAAAAGGGTTGTCTGTGGGGTAAAATATCCATAATCTGAACCACATCGTATAAAGGTTTAACGGTTGGGTCGTAGGTAACGTGGTTTTTCTTAGACTTTTCTTTTTTGATGGCGTCTTTGATGATTTTAGCAAAAGCTACATTGGCTGCATGCCCTGGTCTAGCAGCCATTACATGTCCTTTGATGTAAGTACCTACCAAAGCCAAATCGCCAATCATGTCTAATAGTTTGTGTCGAGCAGGTTCGTTTTGGAAACGAAGTTCCATGTTGTTTAAGATACCTTGAGGCGCAACTTTTATCTCATCTCTATTAAATATTTTCGCCAAATGCTTTAATTCCTCGTCGCTTACTTCTTTATCTACAATTACGATGGCATTGTTTAAGTCGCCACCTTTGATAAGGTTGTTTTCTAGTTGATATTCTAATTCGTGAAGGAAACAAAAGGTGCGACAAGGCGCAATTTCGTCTTTAAACTCACGAATGTTGATAGCGGTATGTTGGCTGCCCAATACCGGTGAATTGTAGTCAATCATGCAAGTAAGGCGGTAATCGTCTAATGGCATTGCCACCATTTCAACACCTCTTTTCTCGTCCACGTAGGTCAAATTGGTAGGAATTTGAAAGTATTCTCTATCACTTTGTTGTTCCTCAACGCCTGCGGTTTCCAATAGTTTGATAAATAGAATAGAACTTCCGTCCATAATTGGCATTTCAGGACCATCCACTTTCATCAATACATTGTCCAAATCCATTCCTATCAACGAAGCCATTACATGTTCTACGGTGCTTACACTTGCGCCATTTTTGGTAAGGGTGGTTCCTCTTGCGGTATCGGTTACAAGATCGCAATCCGCCTCAATAATAGGCATGCCTGGCAAGTCAATTCTTTG
>JAIEMU010000007.1 GCA_019751895.1 Sphingobacteriaceae bacterium
ATGGTAATCGCTCCTGTTGCTTGTCCGTTTACCAATACATTGGTTTGTAAAAAAGTAGCCGTTAGTGCCAGTGGTTGTGTAATTTCGATGGTTTGCGTAAATACTTCTGTGCCTGATTTGATCACACAAGTATAAGTACCTGCTACCAAATTGGCAAGATTAGGAACATTGCCTCCGCTTGGTTGCCAAGTATAAACATAAGGAAGGGTTCCGCCGCCTGTGGCTGTAATGTTAATCGTTCCTGTTGCTTGTCCGTTTATCAACACATCGGTTTTGGTAAATGTAGCCGTTAGAGCAAGTGGTTGGGTAATGACTATGGTTCTAGTCAAAACTTCCGTACCTGATTTGATTACACAAGTATAAGTACCTGCCACCAAACTGGTAAGGTTAGGAACATTGCCTCCGCTTGGTTGCCATTCGTAAATATACGGAAGGGTTCCACCGCCTGCAGCTGTGATGGTAATTGCTCCTGTTGCTTGTCCGTTTACCAATACATTGGTTTGCACAAAAGTAGCCGTTAGTGCAAGTGGTTGGGTAATGACGATGGTTCTAGTCAAAACTTCCGTACCTGATTTGATTACACAAGTATAAGTACCTGCTACCAAATTGGTAAGATTAGGAACATTGCCTGCGCTTGGTTGCCAAGTATAAACATACGGAAGGGTTCCACCGCCTGTGGCTGTAATGTTAATCGCTCCTGTTGCTTGTCCGTTTACCAATACATTGGTTTGTAAAAAAGTAGCCGTTAGTGCAGATGGTTGTGTAATTTCGATGGTTTGTGTAAATACTTCCGTACCTGATTTAATCACACACGTATAAGTACCTGCTACCAAACCACTGCGGTTGGCAGTAGTGATTGCGCTAGTTGGCCAAGTATAAGTATAAGCAGCCGAACCTCCCGAAGGCGTGATGTTAATCGCTCCCGTTGCTTGTCCGTTTACCAATACATTGGTTTGCACAAAAGTAGCGGTTAATGGTGAATATATGCTAAAGGTAACTATAACATCATTAGACGCACCAAATTCGTTGTATGCTCTTATGGTAAAAGGCTCACCGACTACAATAGCGGTAGGTGTACCTTCAATTTGACTTGTTGTTACATTCAAACTCAAACCCGCTGGAAGAACTGTTGTAACCGTCATTCCGCCTGAAATACTTGTGTTGATTGCCCCACCGCTTCGAGTAATCACAATAGGAGCAATTAATTGATTTGCAATTAAGGTGTAATTTTTCGCATCCAAACCACCAATTTTCAGGATAGGTAATTGCCCTACGGAAATATTTATAGTGGTAAGAGAAGATTGACCGCTGTTTGAAATGGTCACGGTATAAGTGGTTGCCGCTGCTAAAGCAGTTGGTTTTCCAGTAATCTGACCATTGTTTACATTAAAATCAATACCCGTAGGTAAAACACTTGGATCGATGCTATAAGTAGCCCCTACATCATTGGTTACAATAGGCGTGTAAGCCAATACGGTGGTATTTAAAATTGCTTTTACTTCAGCAACTGAATATTTTATAGATGGTGGTGGTGGTGGCGTATATACCCAAGCAGCGCCCCCATTGTCAAAAATAGGCGCTCCCGCTAAAGCGGTTTCCCCATCTGCGCTTAAAGACACAAACCAACCCTGATTTATAACTGTTGCTGTAAGATATTGCAATTTTTCGGGTACTATGGATGTCCAATCGGTGCCATTAAATTTATGAACCCATGCAGCTCCTACACCCGTATCAAACCCTGGTCCTCCTACTAAAGCCATTTTCCCATCGGCACTAAGCGAAACCGAAGTACCTTCACTTACGCTAGCAGTATTCACCGCATTTAATACTGCTGTTTTTGACCAAGTACCATTAAAAGTATAAACAAAAGCTCCTCCTTTAGTACCATCGAAAGCAGGTGCCCCTACCAAAGCAACTTTACCATCTGAACTTAGCGCTACCGAGCTTCCTTGTGCAGAATTAGAACCATAACCCGTATTGTCTTGAAGTTTTACTTTCGGTATTGTAGTCCAATTCGTTCCATTGTGTTTATATATCCAAACGGCTCCGGTATTGCCATTAGCGCCACTCCCTCCAACAATCGCTGTCTTTCCATCTGCACTTAATGCTACTGCATTTCCTTGTCTTGCATCACTTGTATCCGTAAGGTCTTGAAGTTTAACATCAAAATTCCAAGTAGTCCAATTAGTTGTTGTAAATAGATAAGCTGCACCTATATTGGCATTTGCCGCTGCCCCTCCAACTAAGGCTGTTTTTCCATCTGCGCTTAAAGCTACCGAAAAACCTTGTCCTTCGGGAGAGTCTCCGTCGGCTCCATTTGTGCTTGCGTTTAAAGTAGCTACAGGCTCTGGTGTCCAATTTGCGCCATCGTATCTATACACATAAGCCGAGCCTTGCCCCCCACCAACACCATAGGCACCTACTAAAGCGGTTTTTCCATCTGCGCTAAGTGCTACTGAATATCCATATGCGCTGCCTACACCTACAACCGCAGGTGCTATTAATTTCACTTTTTTTGTCCAAGTACCATTGTTTAATATAAAAATAAAAACAGCTCCCCTATCACTGTCATCCTCTGGCGCACCTAATATTGCAGTTTGCCCTTCGGCACTTACCGCTACCGACCAGCCTTGCTTAGCATTCGTTGTAACTGGCGTTCCTTGTAATTTAGTTTGATTTGAATTTGGCATAATTGCCTCTTCAATTTTAAAATCATTTGTAGAAAGAACACCGTTGACATCAATTTTTCCGGTAGTGGTGTTAGGCATTACCATCACCACGGCTTGGGTAGCTTCTTTTGAAATAATAAGGGTTGACACGCCATTAACTTTGATGTTGCTAACCGCAGCTAAACCCGTACCTGTTACGGTTAAAACGCTACCTACATGCCCGCTAGTTGGCGAAAAAGAAGTAATGGTCTGCGCCTTCGCCATAAAGCTTAACATTAACAAGGCAACAGAGATAATGGTAAATAATTTTTTCATGTTTATTTGAAAATTGTTTTGAAATTAAAATTTAAGGGCTAAGATATTCATAAAAAGTATTGCTTGTGTGTAACTTTTTTGTTACATTGTTAAAAATAAACTTTTTAGTATCCCTACACCCCTTTTGCCTTTGTTTTTTTTTCTAATCAATTAAACACCGAGATAAAACCTTTTACTTTATCTTTGCCTTCGCCAAGGTCTATCACAAAGTAATAAGTACCTTGTTCTATTCTTTTGCCGTCTATGGTGCCATCCCAATAATTGCTTTCATTGTTATAATTTAATATTCTTTTCAACTTACGTCCATATCTATCATAAATGGTTACTTCGTTGGTTGGAAAATTCGCTATGTTTTCTATTAACCAGTTAGGATGTTCCTTCGTGGTGTTGTTACTTGGTTTCAATATAATACCAGCGCCATCTGTATTTTCATTGGTAACTTCTATGCTTATCACTCGCTCATTAGAACCCCCAACCTCGTTAGTGGCTGTTATTGTGTATGAAGTGGTGTTTTGTAAAACCGTAGGCGTACCCTCTATTTTTCCCGTATTGACATTTAGAGTTAAGCCCGAAGGCAAAGCAGGTGTAATAAAATAACCAACCATGTTTACATTACTTGCTAATTGAGCAGGTATTGTGCCTCCTGTATTGACTATCTCAATCGCTGTTATGGCTTTGTTGACAACAAATACATAATTTGATTTTAAAGTTGTAATAATTGGTGGTTCTGCAACTGTTATACTTACCACCGTAGTTGCTGACAAGCCATTGCTGTTGGTAATGGTAATCGTGTAGTTTGTGGTAGCACTGTTTGCTGTTGGCGTACCACTAATTAAACCTGTGGTTGTGTTAAAACTCAAGCCTGTTGGCAAGGCTGGCGTGATGTTAAACGTTTCTCCTACATTGTTCCCTAAAATAGGCAATTGATTTATATTGGTTATTTTTTTTACCGCGTTAATGGTGGAAGGGGTATATTGTATAGTTGGTGGAGGTGCTGCATACACCCATGCTGCTCCTATACCACTAGCATCTTGCCGGCCACCAACCATCGCTGTAGTACCATCGGCACTTAGGGCTACTGAGCTGCCTTGATGTGCATCGACCGCTGCTCCAGCACCCACTAGTTTGGCGCCTTGTTGTGTCCAAGTAGTACCTGTGCGTACATACACCCATACCGCTCCTTTATTAGTATCATCTACATAACCACTCACCATCGCTGTATTGCCATCGGCACTCAAGGCTACTGAATGACCTTGTTTTGCATTGCCTACTGCTCCGAGACCCACTAGTTTGGAACCTTGTTGTGCCCATGTTGTGCCCGTGCGTACATACACCCATGCAGCTCCTTTGTTCCCATCATCTGCATAACCACCCACCATCGCTGTATTGCCATCGGCACTGATGGCTACTGTGCCTTGATATGCATTGCCTACTGCTCCAGTACCCACTAGTTTAGGGCCTTGTTGTGCCCAAGTGGTACCTGTTCGTACATATATCCATGCCGCTCCTTTATTACTATCATCATTAGAACCATCCACAATAGCTGTAGTACCATCAGCACTAAGGGCTATTGAACCGCCTTGAAATGCACTGCCTACTGCTCCAGTACCCACTAGTTTAGGGCCTTGTTGTGTCCAAGTACCTGCTGTGCGTACATACGCCCATACCGCTCCTTTACCAAAACCATCTACAAAACCACCTACCATCGCTGTATTACCATCGGCACTCAAGGCTACTGAATAGCCTTGCCGTGCAGCGCCTACTACATCGTTACCCACTAGTTTAGTACCTTGTTGTGCCCAAGTGGTACCTGTTCGTACCCATATCCATGCTGCTCCTTTATTACTATCATCTGCATAACCTCCAACAATAGCTGTGTTGCCATCGGCACTTAGGGCTACTGAACTACCTTGTTGTGCAGCACCTACCGCTCCGTCACCCACTAGTTTGGCACCTTGTTGGACCCAGGTACCTCCTGTGCGTACATATATCCATGCCGCTCCTTTATTAGTATTATCTGCTAAACCTCCCACAATAGCTGTATTGCCATCGGCACTTAGGGCAACTGATTGACCTTGAGATACTACCGTGCCTACTGCATCATTCCCCACTAGTTTATTTCCTTGTTGGGCGTCAGGCACTTTACTGCTTACGACCGTAAAGTTACCCGTTGCGTTTGCGGTGCCAGCCGAGGTGCTCACGCTCAATGCACCTGTAGTTGCCCCTGGCATGACCATAGCTACTACTTGTGTAGCGCTACTAGAGATAACAATAGCCGATTGACCGCCTATGCTTACCGCAGTAGGATTGCTCAAATCGGCGCCTATAAAAGTAACCAAAGTACCTGCCAGCCCACTGGCTGGAGAAAAAGAGGTGATGGTTTGTGCTTTGGCATTTAGCATAACAATAGCTAAACCAATAATGACAAATAGTTTTTTCATGTTTATTGTAAATTGTTTTGCAATTAAAATTTGGTCGCTAAGGTATTCATAAAAAGTATTGCTTGTATGTAACTTTTTTGTTACACTGTTAAAAACAAACTTTTAGTATCCCTACACCCCTTTTGCCTTTGTTTTTTTCTAATCAATCAAACACCGAGATAAAACCTTTTACTTTTTCTTTGCGTTCGCCAAGGTCTATCACAAAGTAATAAGTGCCTTGTTCTAGTGTTTTCCCATTTACTTGTCCTTTCCAGTTGTTAAATTCATTGTTGTAATTTACTATTCTTTCCATTTTACGACCATACCTATCGTAAATGGTAACCACATTGTTAGGGAAATTTTCAATGTTTTCTATGTACCACCCTGGGTTAGAATGCGTAATATTGTTATTAGGCTTTAATATAGTTCCGAATGGCTTAGCGGGTTGGGTAATTTCTACAGTTACCACAGTACTTTGTGAGCCAGAAGTAATGGTGCAAATGTAAATACCTGCCTTTAGATTGCCAATAGTAGCTGTCGTTTCGCTTGTATTCCATAGATAAGTGTAATTCCCTTTACCACCCGTGGCGTTGATGGAAATTTCACCATCGTTCAAACCATAATAGCTGGTATTGGTTTGCACGCTAGTTACGAACAATTTGGTGGTTTGGGTAATGGCTATGATTAAGGTTTTGGACTGCATTCCTGTTTGAATGACACAAGAATAAGCACCTGCTGCCAAACCGGTAATGTTTGCCGATGTTTCGGCTAAAGTAACCCCATTCGAGCGCCAAGTATAAGTATAGCCACCTA
>JAIEMU010000077.1 GCA_019751895.1 Sphingobacteriaceae bacterium
TACTTGAAAGCTGGTGCTTGCAGAGGTATATGGTAAAACGTGTATGCAAGTGGAAAAAGCCAACCCACAGTTGGCTTTTTTTATTTTTGGGGCGTATCTGGGCTTTCTTTTTGCATAAATAGCGTCAACTCACCCACATTTAAACCAAATTTGGTAAAGTAGTTGCGATTAATTATTCTACCTCCATCCATTAAAAACATCCAATCATCAAAGTTTATCGCATATGTTGAGTTATCGACTTTAATGTTCATTGTGTATTGCCAATTCATGCTATTGCCTGATAATTTGATTGAGGCTTTACCGATAACATCAGGAGTAGTCGCTTCAAATGATGATTCTGAGGTTTTCGTAAAGCTCCAGGTTCTGCTTTCAACTTTACCGTCACTATATGCAATTATTTCATCAAATTTGCCGTTATCACCATTCCAGTATCCACGACCATTGAATTTAAAGCGTTTGGTTACATTATGGTTACGATCTTGTACAATACCTACGCCACTAATATTTCCATTTAGATATGCTTGTAAATCAAGACGTGGTTCTTGATTTTTATATTGACTTATATCGAGATTAGAGCATCCACATACGGCAGCTGCAGTTAAAGCTGAAATTAAATAGCGTAACATATAAGTATCCTTAAATAAATTAACTGTTTATTCCCAGAAGTGACTTCCTCAATTGTGGTTCACTGCTATCTTCCCCAATCCAGATTCCAAAAAAATGATTAGCAAAATCTTCCCCATCAATACTGCCTAATAGAACTTGCTCATTATTAAAAAATTTGGTTTGTTTGATTGATGGTGTGTATACACCTATTAAGCTACTACCTTGTTTTACGTCTGGTAGTATGGTGGTAAGTTGCTGTTGCCAACTATTGAGTTGTTCTGTGCTTACTTTAGTGGATTGTTCACTAATTTTTTCTATAGTTTTCTCGGCAATTGATTTACCCTTAAGGTTACGGTGATAATCTAGTTCCAAGGCATATGGCTTATTTTTATCAAATTTACCCTGTGGTGCATACAGCTCAATATCAAAAATTTTCATAAATAGGAAGGTGTACTTACCTTTACCAACTAACGAAGAATCTGGAATTAATTGAGGTATAATAGGGTTTGTCTCGGCAAAAATGTTAAACGTAATGATGCTAAAAATTAGTATTTTTAATAAGAATTTATGCATGAGTTATCTCCATTTGAATCACATTTATTTTATTTGCCATAAATCCAGCACTACAAGCTGCTAGATAAAAGCGCCATAACTTAATAAATCCATCATCGAACCCCATTTGACGGATTTTTGTGTAGTTCTCGTCAAATTTTTTGAGCCAATAGCGTAATGTTTGCGCATAATCATGACCAAATCTATAAATGTTATCACATTTAAGCCCAATTGATTTGAATTGATGTTGTAGTACCTTTTCGCTGGGTAACATTCCACCTGGGAAAATAAATGTTCTGATCATGTCCGCACTACGAGTATACTGTTTGAATGATTTGTCATCAATTGTTATAGTTTGAATCAGTAATTTTCCACCAGGTTT
This sequence comes from Sphingobacteriaceae bacterium, assembly GCA_019751895.1. Classification (GTDB taxonomy): domain Bacteria; phylum Bacteroidota; class Bacteroidia; order Sphingobacteriales; family Sphingobacteriaceae; genus Pedobacter. The sequence goes on from JAIEMU010000077.1 coordinate 1,541, forward strand.
TAATAATTGGCGCATCTTTTTAAAATACACCGGCCAGTAGCGCATTCCGACCGCTTCAAACATTTCTATGGAGACAATATAGTCATATTGTCCACTTTGTTTACGGTAGTCTTCAATTACAATTTGTGCTGAACTATTTTGCAGACGTTGTTGTGCAAAATCTGCTTGCTCATTAGATAGGGTAATACCTTTTACCGTATGACCTTGGAGCACTGCACGCTCTGCAAAGCCACCCCATCCACAACCAACTTCTAGTATATTTGCATTTTTTTGCGTTATTTTACTTAGTAAGCGATCATATTTATTATGCTGAGCACTGGTTATATCCTGATCTTCTGTCTCGAAGATAGCTGATGAATAAGTCATACTTGGATCAAGCCAAAGCTTATAGAATTCATTTCCTAGATCGTAGTGAGCTTGAATGTTTTTTTTGCTGCCTTTTATGCTATTACGCTGAGTTAGATAAAGTAGCTTAGACAATTGTTTAAAGACAAAGTTACCATGCCCGTAACTATGGAATATTTTTTCATTAGCAAGCCCAAAACTAAGTAGTGCTTCTAAATTGCTACAATCCCAATAACCATCACGGTAGTCACTGGCGAAGCCTACGTCGCCCTTATTACCTAAGTTTGCAATAACTCGCCAATCTTTAAGTTGTATGTCTGCATTAATGCCTGTTTCCGTGCCGTTAAATAGATGTGTATCACCTTCAGGAAAAGTTACTTTTAGTGAGCCAGATTTAATTTTATTTAGTTCTTTGAATAAACGCTTGCGTACAAATCTATCGAACATTTTGATCCTTATAAGTTAGAATAGGTTTAATTACTTCTCGGGTGATGAATAAATGGAATCTTTTTTGCCCAGATTCTAAATGCCTCAAAATAAATACCCATTAGTATTTTATATACATTAAATGGTGAGCGGAAAATTTTGGTCTGTGCTGATTTTAAAGGAGTTAATTCTCCACTGTATGCTGCGCTAAATATGAGTTTAGAGTTTTCATAAGTATTGATTTTAAATTTAATATTTTCAGCATTAAGTTTAAATTCCCAATGGTATTCTTGCTCTAAACCAAAAAAAGGCGAAACATGAAAACTTTTACGATTAATAATTTTTGTTTCGCGAGGATTTAGTAAATAATAATGTCGCTCATTCCACGGTGTATTTGATACTTCAGCTAAAATATAGCTACACTCGGTATTTTCATAGCAAAGATATAGGTTTAACGGACTAAAATAAGCCCCAAGGTTATTTAATTGTCCAATTAAATAAAATTGTTCATTGCCGCTAAGGGTTGCATTTAGTTCTAGTAATTTGTGCTTAATTTTGGCAATTAATGGCTGCGGATCTGAGTCACGCAAATAATTCTCAGCTTTAAAGCGATAGAGTGCGCGCTTGGTTGAGTTTATCAACAGTGAACTAGTGCTTAATTCTTCAACTTTTTGTAAGTCAATTAGCCAACTATTCAGATTATAGCTAAATTCATGAATTTTTGGGCTGAATCTTTTGTGCCACACTTTACCTGTGATATAAGAATTATTATACATTTTTGCTACCAAGAGCTTGACAGACTTTAATAGCGCTTAGCACACCATCCTCATGAAATCCGTTTGCCCAATAGGCACCACAAAAATGGCTATTGTTCTGTCCCGATATTTCTTGCCAACGAGCTTGTGCTTGTATAGCTGGTTTAGAGTAAACTGGATGGCTATAGTTAAATTTAGCCAAAACAAGCTCAGGAGCGATTAATTTGCCACTATTTAGTGTTACACAATAAGTTTTTTTGGAATTTAGACCTTGTAAAATATTCATATTGTAGCTTACCGTGGCTTGAGATGTGCTTGTAGGATGGATCAGGTAATTCCAGCTAGCATAAGCTCGTTTACGCTTCGGTAATAAATTGGTATCATTGTGCAAAATCACTTCATTGTCTGAGTATTTTATGGCACCTAAAACTTGTTGTTCATTACTACTTGGTTCTGCTAATAACTGTAGTGCTTGGTCGGAGTGGCAAGCAAAAATAACCTGATCAAAGTCTTGATGATTATTATCTGGAAATTGGATGCTCACATAGTTTTCTTGTCTAAACACTTTTTGTATCGGTGTATTAAGATGTATTTTATCTTCAAATCCAGCAATTAGCTTTGGAATATAGTTCCTTGAACCACCACTAATTGTAAACCATTGTGGTCGATTTTGTACATCTAAAAGACCGTGGTTTTTAAAAAATAGTGCAAAGAATTTAAATGGAAAGTCAAGCATTTCAGTTGTTCCCATCGACCAAATTGCAGATCCCATCGGTAAAATATAGCCCTCAATAAACCATTGATTGAATTTATGCTCAATTAGAAATTTGCCCAAACTAATTTCATCTTGCGGTGGGTTTTTAGCTAGTTTGTTAAAGCGTAATATTTCTCGAATTAGGCTGTAAAATTTTGGACGAATTAAATTACGTCGATCTGCAAATAGGCTATTGATATTATTACCATTATATTCTAAATTCCAATCATCATGTCTTACAGAAAAACTCATTTCGCTGTTGCTATATTTAACACCAAGCTTATCCATTAGTCTTTTAAAGTGTGGGTAAGTACGATCATTAAACACAATAAATCCTGTGTCAATGGCAAGTCCATCAACATCTACGGTATGCGTATGTCCTCCAATCCAGTTATTTGCTTCAAAAATGTGTATATCATGCTCTTGATGTAAAAAATATCCAGCGGTTAAACCAGATATACCGCTTCCTATAATTGCAATTTTCATATCTGCTAGTTACCTTACTAAAAATTTTCCTAAATATCTCCACCATCTCCGTGGTAATAATCCAAGTAACTTTATAACTAAAGTTAAACGGTATGGAAAATGAATTTCAATTTTCTTTTGTTTTATTCCGCGTTGAATAATCCTGGTTGCTGCATTGACATCTATTGCAAATGGCATTGGAAAATCATTTTTTGCGGTTAATGGAGTTTTAACAAAACCAGGATTAACAGTTGTAACCAAGATATTTTCTTTGGCTAAGTCGATGGCAAGAGTATCAAGGAGGTAGATTATTGCAGCTTTGCTTGCTCCATAGGCTTCAGCTCTACTTAATGGTAAGTATCCAGCGATACTTGCAACGCCAACTAAATGTGGGTTACGAGATTTGCGTAGGAGTGGCAGGACTAATTCCAGACTATTTGCAAAACTAATAACGTTAGCGTCAAAAACTCGCTTAATTAAAGCCGCATCAAATGAACTAATATCTAAATATTCGCAATTTCCTGCATTCAGAATAGCTAAATCCAAATTATTCAATGTTTTATTTAGCAGGGCTGATTGTTCTCGGACTGCATCTAGGTTGACTAAATCTAATTGTATGCAGGATATGCCAAGGATAGCTAATTCATCTAGTGCTACTTTATTCCGTCCAATAGCAATCACATTATGTCCAGCAGCGGCGTAACTGACCGCTAAACCACGTCCAATTCCTGAGCTTGCACCTGTAATTAGTATATTCATGCAGTTCCCAATTTACGTTTAATAAATTTAGTCACCGACCCAAAAAGCGGGAGCTGCTCATAGAGCATCGCTCCTAAATCAAAGTAATCTCGGTGTGAATAAATCTTATCGTTAAATTTGATTATTGAAACCCCAGCTACGCTAAACTCATTGCCGCGATTTAAGCGTGGATGTTGTAATAACATCGTCCATTCTAATATAGCGCCACCACTAAAATATTCAACGTTATGAAATTGAAATTTGCATTTATGTACGCGTTGATATAAGTTTTGGCAGTAAAGTTGAAAGTTTTTTAGACCTTGGATTTTATGTGCTGGATCTTCAAAAATCAGATCATCAGAGTAGATTTGTTCTAGTAAGTTAGTATTGCTAGCATTTAAATTGTTAAATATCTCTTTTAGATTTTTGATTAAGTTCACGTGCATCCTTTCATAACTCAAACTAGCAGGTTACATTCTGGAGTTAGCTTCGTATTAATTCGTAGGTGTATTTTTAATACAATATAGAAGTTTATAACAAGTTTAATTTAGAATTAGATAATGTTTATAAGTTTATAAATATAATTTAGTCTGATTATAAAGTCTGTATTTTCGTAAGAAATCATTTGTTAACATTCAACTTTAAAACCAATCATATACTCTTAGTTAATCGCATATTGAACGCATTAGTTCAGTTGGTTATTTTTGTATTAAATTTAACTATATAATATTGTACATGAAGTTTCAAAACATCAGGTTAAAATTTAATAATAAGAATATTAACATATGGTCGTGTGATTACTCAAATTATTGAGTGATTAATTTTGTTGAGTAGCTTTAATTAATGCGTTAGATACTGCAGTTAATATTTGACCTGAGCAGTGTTGGTCACGGAGTTTTTTATTTTATGTATAAAATTAACTGTTGGCTTAGGTGGCTTATAAATCATGTGGTTTATTTTAAGAAGATGTTCAATTGCTATAACTGACTGATTATAGTATATTTAGTTGGTACTTTTCAAAAATAAAACAATACGTATTTAAGCTGCAGCTAATGGTAGAACTGCTGCAATAAAGTCCTTGAATTTTTGCTGAGCAAGGCTGGCTTGTTGTGAAAAATAAAAGCCAAAATGGGTGCCATATTCTAGCCAGATACGTTCTTTATGTTTCGAGGCTAAGCCTTCATATGCAAACA
>JAIEMU010000131.1 GCA_019751895.1 Sphingobacteriaceae bacterium
TAATTGAATACCAAATAATTATTCCTTATTTTAATAGCATTGGTAACAACACCAACAAAGGTGGAAAATTACTTTTCAAAACTATAAAAACAGACTGATATTATTAAATTATGAAGTATTAAACGTAAAAAATCTATTTAAGAGTACTTTTTTAAAAAAAATTTCCTCTATCCGTAGTAACTAATTAAAACCTGAAGTCGAAGTAACAAGCTACCAAAGCTCTTTGGCTTTGTAAATTTACAAAGGGAGCGTAATTTTCATTAAATCACGGTTATGATTTTCAAAACCTGCTTTAAGATACATATCTCTGGCATTATGATTATGTTTTTCTACCTCAAGGTAAATTAGTTTCAATCCTAATTGTTTGGATTGAGTGATCATAAAATGAAGAATATCTTTGCCAAAACCTTTTCCTCTTTCGCTTTCTAAAACAAACAATTCATCAAGAAAAGCAATTTTTCCTTTCATTTCAAAACTAAATATAAATGCTAAAATGGCATAACCAATCAACCGTTGGTCTTTATAAAACAAATAAGCTTGTCCTAAATCATTGTTATCAATAAAGGTTTGAAACAATTTTATAGATTCGTTTTTATCTATTGGGTAATTGTCTATTGCATAAAAATCTACCATCATCGAAAAAATGGTTTCAATATCTTGTTTTGTAATTTTTTTTGCGGTAATCACGATTTAAATTATTTAAGTTTAATTAATCAGAGCTACAATATAGCTCAAATATGTTAATTAGAAAACAAAAAACAATTTCACGCTCCACAAAGGCAATTAAAGGATAAAGAATAGCTTTTTAAAAAACTTATTTTTAAAGAAATTATTGACAAAATAGCAATTAAACTCGTAATTTGCGGATAAATTTTAACACTATTTAACCTAAATCGACTTAGGTTTTTTTCATATTTGCACCATGTTTAGAGAAATAAAAAACAAATTTATACGCTACAGCAGCATCTTTCTTTTTTTTGTTATTGTTTTCATTTGCGCCCTACAAATCAACTTTTTATGGCTGTTTGGCTACTCTCCTACTTATGTAGATATTACCAAACCCAACCAACGCATTGGCTCTGAACTATACACTTCGGATGGAAAGCTAATTGGCAGGTATTATAACGAAAACCGCAGTCCAATAACCTACCAAGAAATTGCACCAAGCGTTATTCAAGCTTTAGTAGCTACCGAGGATGTTCGTTTTTACCAACACCATGGCATCGATTTTCGTTCTCTTGTTTCCTCAGGCTTATCTACTGCCAAAGGCGACAAACGTGGGGCTAGTACCATTACCCAACAATTGGCAAAAAACCTATACCGCACTCGATACAACAAATCTCAGGGATTGTTTAAACACATTCCTGTGTTGCGCACCATGGTTTCAAAAATAAAAGAATGGATTACTGCCTTAAAATTAGAGTCCAATTATTCGAAAAACGAAATCCTTACCTTATACCTCAATGCAGTTCCCTTTGGCAACAATACCTTTGGCATTAAAACTGCGGCTCGGGTATTTTTTGATAAAGAAGCCCACAAATTAACCGTTGCCGAATCGGCTTTATTGGTTGGTGTTTTAAACGCAACAACAGCATATAACCCTATCAAAAACCCCGAAAAAGCATTAGAGCGCCGCAACATTGTATTGGGTCGCATGCAGAAAAAGAAATTCATTACCCTTGAAGAATTTGAAGAATACAAAGCCTTGCCATTGAAGCTAAAACTAGGCAAAAACAACGAAAGCAATGAAGGAGACTCCTATTTAAGAGCCGCCGTAGCTCGGTATTTAGAAAAATGGTGCGAAGACAATAATTATGACCTATATGAAGATGGCTTAAAAATATATACCACCATCGATTCTCGATTACAAAAATATGCCGAAGAAACGGTGAATGAAAAAATGGAAAACCTCCAAAAAAGATTCTACTACGTTTGGGGAAATGAAGACCCTTGGCAAGATTCGGAGAAAAACAAGGTAGATTATCCCAACCGAGCGGTAAAAAACACAAGTATTTATAAATTTCTGGAGAAAAAATACGAGAACCAACCCGATTCGATACAAAAATATTTAAATAAAAAAAAGAAAATGACCGTCTTTACTTGGAAAGGCGAAAAAGACACGCTATTTTCTACAATGGACTCCATCCGATATTACGGAAAAATATTAAATACCGGAATGATGACCATGGATCCCTTTAACGGGAAAATAAAAGTATGGGTGGGCGGCATCAACCACAAGTTTTTTAAATACGACCACGTCAATCAATCCAAACGACAAGCAGGTTCTACCTTCAAACCCTTTGCTTATTTAGCGGCATTGCAAGGCGGCATGAGCCCTTGCGACACCTTGATAGACAAACCCGTAACCATTACTTACCAAAAAGATGGTAAAGACGAAATTTGGGAACCAAAGAATGCCGACCATACTTATAGTTACCAACCGATGAGTTTGCGTTGGGCAATGGGTAAATCTGTAAACACCATTACAGCACAAATAACCGAACGTATAGGTTGGGATAATGTAGTGCATTGGGCGCAAGAATGCGGCATAAGCTCACATTTAGAATCCGTTCCTTCAGTAGCTTTGGGCTCAAACGATGTATCGGTTTTTGAAATGGTAAGAGCTTATGGAACATTTTTGAATAAAGGACAAAAAACAGAGCCTATCTTGGTAGAAAAAATCACTGATTTTGACGACAATGTTATCGACACCTTTAAAGCGAAAATAAAAAGAGCCATTTCGGAAGAAATTGCTTGGTTGATGCTTTATATGTTTAGAGGCGCAGTAGATGAACCAGGAGGAACTTCACAAGCCTTGTTTGAATGGGAATTATTTAAGAAAAACAATCAAATAGGTGGCAAAACAGGCACAAGCTCCGACTATGTAGATGCTTGGTACATGGGCATTACCAAAGATTTGGTAACAGGCGTTTGGGTGGGCTGTGACGAAAGAACAGCACATTTTAAAAACGGAGAACAAGGCGAAGGTTCTCGAACGGCATTACCAATTTTTGCAGCCTTTATGGAAAAAGTATATCAAGACCCCAATTCGGGTTATACTTATGGCCCTTTTCCTAAAGCAGGTGTAGAAATTACAAGAAAAATAAACTGCCAAAGTCGCCGCATACGCATAGATACAGGAACAAAAGACAGCACGGCAGTAGATTCACTTTCTCTTGAACCACAAAACGAAAACCTAGAGGAAGTAAATAAATTAGATTCAAATATGACCAAATCCAATGCAAAGGAAAGAAAGCAAGAGCCCAACAAAAGCACACCACAAAAAGATATGCTGAAAAATGAAGAAAACGACCCAAAAAAATCAAACTAAACGATAAAATATTCGTAGATGAGAAATAGTATTTTCAAATATGTGTCTATCAGCCTCATTTTTTGGCTAAGTAGCACAATTGTACAAGCTCAATATTTTGGTCAAAATAGAGTGCGTTATAAAAATGAGAAATTTAAAGTTTTGCAAACGCCAAATTTTGAAATTTACCATTATTTGAAAAACGAAAAATTAATTAATAAATTGGCACAAGATGCCGAAACTTGGTATAAAATGCATCAAGAGGTTTTTAGAGATACTTTTGCCAAAAAAAACCCGATTATTTTATACAGCAATCATCCAGATTTCCAACAAACTACGGCGCTAAATGGAGAAGTTGGCGTAGGAACGGGCGGGGTAACGGAAGCTTTAAAGAATAGAGTGATTATGCCCGTGTTGAGTTTAAACAACCAAACCCGACACGTATTAGGTCACGAGTTGGTGCATGCTTTTCAATACCATACCCTACTCGAAAAAGACAGCTTGAGTTTAGAAAACGTTGGTAGAGTACCTCTTTGGATGGTAGAGGGAATGGCAGAATACCTTTCCATCGGTAAAAAAGATGCTTTCACATCCATGTGGATGAGAGATGCAATGCTCAACAGAGACATACCTTCCTTAAAAGACCTTACCAATTCAAATAAATATTTTCCTTACCGTTATGGGCAAGCCTTTTGGACATTTATCGGTTCGGTGTATGGCGACAGTACAATTGTACCTTTATTTAAAGCTACTGCAAGATTTGGCTACGAAGATGCCATTAAATATACTTTTGGCTACGACGACAAAACGCTTTCAGGATTATGGAAAAACGAAATTGAAACCCATTACCGCCCTTTTCTAAAAGCAGATAGCACGCAAATAAAAATTATTGGGCAAAAAATTATCGACAATAAAAACGGTGGCAACATGAATCTTGCGCCAGCCATTAGCCCCGATGGGAAATATATTGCTTTCTTATCCGAAAAAGATATGTTTGGCATCGATTTATTCTTGGCAGATGCCAAAACAGGCAGAATTATTCGAAAATTAAGTAGTCAAATCTCCAATTCACACATCGATGATTATAATTTTTTAGAATCGGCAGGAGCTTGGTCGCCCGATGGCAAACAATTTGCCTTTAGTATCTTTAGTGGCGGAAAAAATCAAATGCTCATTATAGACATCAAAACAGGTAAAACCGTTTTGCAAACCGACATGGGGAAAGTAGCCGAATTTAGCAACCTTAGTTGGTCGCCAAACGGAGAAGAAATCGCTTTCTCGGGATTAATTGAAGGACAAAGTGATATATTTTCATTCCATCTCAAAACCAAAGTGATTACCAACATCACCAACGATGAATATTCAGATTATGCGCCAAATTATTCGCCTGATGGCACAAAAATAGCTTTCTCAAGCGATAGAGCTGCTGTTGATGCTGATTTTAAGGAAGCGATTTACCCTTTAAATATTAGCATTTACGACTTTAATACCCAATCAATAAGCAACCTACCCGTATTTAAAAACGCAAACAATTTAAACGCTCAATTTTCGGGAGATAGCAAGCGCCTATTTTTCTTATCCAACAAAGATGGCTTTAGAAACTTGTACGAATACAGTTTTAAGAACAACACTGTAAAACAATTGACAGATTATTTTACAGGCATTAGCGGCATCACGGAATTTTCACCTGCCTTGTCGGTTTCGCTTCAAGATGACATTGTCTATAGCTATTACCGCAATCAACGCTACACGTTATACAATGCACCTGCTGAAACATTTAATGCAAAAGAAATTGATACGCAAGAAAGCAATCAAGCGCCTGCAATGTTGCCTCCTTACGACAATAGCAATGTGAGTTCGGTGAACACCAATTTACTAAACTTTAATAATCTACTAAACAAAAAGACAGATTCCTTAAATTACATTCCATATAAAGCAAAGTTTTCGCTTGATTACATTGCCAACAGTGGCGTTGGGGTGGCAGCAAGCAGATTCGGCACAGGTTTACAAGGCGGTGTAATGGCAATGTTTAGCGATATTCTAGGCAGAAATCAAATTATTGCAAACCTTGCCATCAATGGCGAAATTTATGACTTCGGTGGACTTGCCGCTTACATCAATCAAGCCAGTCGTATCAATTGGGGAATTGCATTTTCACACACGCCCTTCCTTGCTGGATATTCTTCTTTTGGTGTCGAAAAAATAAACGTGAACGGAAAAGAAGTTGAGGTTTTGAACAGAAGAACGGACATGATTAGAACTTTTGAAGACCAAGCGCAGTTTTTCACCTCCTATCCATTTAATAAAGTTCACCGTGTAGAATTGGGCACTGCTTTCTCTTTATACAGTTATCGTTTAGACCGTTTTAGTAATTATTTTGATAGCTTTGGAAACTATATCGGCGCCGACAGATCCAAATTATCTGCCGAGCAAGCGCAAAAAGATTATGGTTCACCGTTTAATTCATTCAAAATATTTCAATTCAATACCGCTTTTGTAGGCGACAATTCAATTCAAGGTATCGCCGCTCCTTTAGATGGGTTTAGATACCGATTGGGTTTAGAAAGTAATTTTGGAGATTTCAAATTCAATACATTAACCGTTGATTTTAGAAAATATGTCAGATTAAAGCCTATTACCTTAGCTTTTCGAACGTATAATTATTTGAGAATGGGCAAAGGAGGTGAGAATTTATTTCCTTTGTTTATTGGTTTTCCTACTTTTGTAAGAGGTTATGAAGCCAATTCATTCAACAATAGTAATGTTGACAACTCAAGTATCAATCAACTTTCGGGAAGTAAAATTGCGGTAATGA
>JAIEMU010000039.1 GCA_019751895.1 Sphingobacteriaceae bacterium
TTGCAATCCCGTCGGATAAAATTCCCGCCTTTGTTGCTGTTATCCGTTTCTATCCGTAGAGTTCCGCAGGGCTCTACGGATTTTCAATAATTTGTAGTCTCCGACTACATTTAAGTTTCTATTATCGTAGTTTTAAAAACTACTTTGTATACTCCTCCGTAGTGACGCTTCGCTTAACAAACGGAGAGGTGGGGATTAAAAATCCTATGATAAGCCTTCGGAATTGCAAATCCCGAAGAGCGGGTGTTTTATCGGGTATATTTATTTTTTATTAAGTAGTAAATAATAATAGTACTCACAAAATGAGTTAAAATAATAAAAAATATTGTTTTAAAAGGTATTAAATGACTTGTAGATAAATATATTAAAGCCAAATAAATATTTATCATTACTATAAAAAAGATAATTAGTATCGTTACAATTTTTTTCATTTTAATATGATAGAGTAGTTGTCTTTTCCGCCTTTGTTGGTGTTATCACCAACAAATAAATTACAATGAAAACATATCCTTTCCTTTATTCAAGAATTCATTTTCAATTGCCTCTTGTCCGGGTTCGTTTTGTTCAAATTCTCTTATTTTCGCATTAAAACCTTCACTGTTTTTGATAATGGCAATTCGGGCACTACGCACAAATTCGATAAGTCCAAAGGGTTGTAAAACGGAGATAAGTTTGTCGGTTTCTTCACGGTGTCCAGTGGTTTCAAAAATGGTGTAATCTTTTCTAATAACAACGGCTTTTGCTCCGTTTTCCCTCAGGAGTCTTTCTACCAATACTTTTTCGGCAATTTCTTGGGTAGGCACTTTATACAAAGCCATTTCTTGCCATACAATCTCGTTGTTGGTATTGAAATACACTTTCAAGACATCAATTTGTTTCTCAATTTGTCGAGCCAATTTTCTCACCGTTTCTTCGGTTTCATTGATTACAATGTTGAAACGATGAATGTGTTCGATTTCGGAAGGAGAGGTGTTTAAACTTTCAATGTTTATTTTTCTTCTCGAAAAAATAGTGGCAATTCTACCTAAGATACCTATTTGGTTTTCGGTATAAACGGTGATGGTATATTCCTGTTTGTTGGTTTCGGTATTCATAATTAGCTTATTTTAAACGGATTTCACTTACACTACAGCCTTGTGGCACCATCGGGAAAACATTATTTTCTTTGGTAACCATAATTTCTAAAAGGAAAGAGCCTTTATGGTTCATCATTTGGGTTAGGGCAGGGATGAGTTCATTTCGTTGATCTACTCTTTTGCTCTCAATGCGATAGGCTTGGGCAAGTTTCACATAGTCAGGACTTTCAATATCTACAAATGAGTATCTTTTTTGATTGAAAAGTTCTTGCCATTGACGCACCATGCCCAAAAAACGATTGTTGAGGATTATAATTTTTACATCAATATCGTTTTGCATAATGGTGCCCAACTCTTGCAAAGTCATTTGAAAACCACCGTCGCCAATGATGGCGACCACCGTTTTATCCATTGCACCAAACTTAGCGCCAATGGCGGCAGGCAATCCAAAACCCATCGTTCCCAATCCACCGCTGGTAATGTTGCTGCGGGTGTTGTTGAATTTTCCATACCTGCAAGCAATCATTTGGTGTTGCCCCACATCGCTTACCAAAATGGCATCGCCTTTGCTCAAAATATTTAATTGATGCAGCACTTCGCCCATGGTCAATTCTTCTCCTTTTGGGTTCAGTTCATGGTCAATTACGGCTTCATGTTCTTGTTTGGTGTATTCGTTAAATTTTTGTAGCCATTCGCTGTGTGTTTTTTTGTCAACCAAAGCGGTTAAAAGCGGTAAAGTTTCTTTGCAATCTCCCCAAACAGGCACTTCTGTTTTTACATTTTTGTCGATTTCGGCAGGGTCAATATCTAAGTGAATTACCTTAGCTTGCTTGGCATATTTATCTAACCTTCCTGTCACTCGGTCATCAAATCGCATTCCAATAGCGATTAACACGTCGCATTCGTTGGTCAATACATTAGGACCATAATTGCCATGCATGCCCAACATACCTACATTTTGCGGGTGATTGGTAGGAATTGCACCAGCGCCCAAAATTGTCCACGCTGCGGGAATACCACTTTTTTCGATAAATTGTTGAAATTCTTTTTCGGCTTTGCCTAATAAAACACCTTGTCCAAACAATACAAAAGGTTTCTTGGCTTGGTTGATTAATTGAGCCGCTTTTTCGATGTATTCTTTTCTGATATTTGGTTTTGGGCGGTAGCTTCGAATGTGATTGCAAGGTGTATAACCATCATATTGAAACAATTGCATCTGTGCATTTTTGGTAATATCAATCAACACAGGTCCTGGTCTGCCACTTTTGGCAATGTAAAATGCTTTAGCCAAAACCGCAGGAATTTCGCTTGCATCCGTAATTTGATAATTCCATTTGGTAACGGGAGCAGTAATATTGATGACATCGCTTTCTTGAAAAGCATCCGTACCCAAAAGATGAGCGAAAACTTGCCCTGTGATGCAAACCAAAGGGGTACTGTCTATTTGTGCATCTGCCAAACCCGTGATTAAATTGGTAGCGCCAGGGCCGCTGGTGGCAAACACAACGCCTACTTTTCCAGAAGTACGGGCATAACCTTGTCCAGCATGAATACCGCCTTGTTCGTGTCGCACCAAAATGTGTTTTAATTTATCTTTAAAGTCGTATAGCGCATCATAAATTGGCATGATGGCACCACCAGGATAGCCAAAAATGACTTCCGTTTCTTCGGCAACCAAGCCTTCTAGTAGGGCTGCTGCACCTGTTATTTCTCTTGTTTGTTGGGTGTTTTTCATAGTCTTTGGTTAATCGGTATAAGCATCGGTTACACAACCTTCGCTGGCATCACTTACTTGTTTTAAATATTTATATAAAACGCCATTTTTTACGGAAGGAGGTGTTTGTTTCCATTTTTTTCTACGTTCAGAAAGCTCTTCGTCACTAATATTTAGATGAAGTTTGTTGTTTTTGGCATCAATGGTGATGAGGTCGTTGTCTTGTACCAAGGCAATGTTGCCACCTGCCCAAGCCTCTGGGGTAATGTGACCAACCACAAAGCCGTGTGTGCCACCACTAAATCTACCATCGGTAATTAAGGCAACCGATTTGCCCAATCCAGCACCAATAATGGCTGAGGTAGGTTTCAACATTTCAGGCATACCGGGTGCGCCTTTTGGACCTACTTGCCTAATGACCACCACATCACCACTTTTTACTTTTCCACTTGAAATGCCTTCGATGAGTTGCTTTTCGCCTTCAAAAACTCGGGCAGGTCCTTCAAATTTTTCGCCTTCTTTGCCGGATATTTTGGCTACTGAACCTTTTTCGGCAAGGTTGCCATATAGCATTTGCAAATGTCCTGTGGTTTTTAAGGCTTTTTCGATAGGTAAAATCACTTGTTGTTTGTCGAAATCTAAATCTAATGCAGAGGCTACATTTTCGGCTAAGGTTTTTCCTGTTACGGTTAAGCAATCGCCATAAATTAAGCCTTTTTTGAGTAGATATTTTAGAATAGCAGGCACACCTCCGATGTTGTGTACATCCTCCATTAAATAGTTTCCGCTAGGTTTCAAATCCGCTAAAACAGGAGTTTTGTCGCTTATATTTTGAAAATCGGTTAAACTCAAATTGATATTTACCGACTTTGCCATGGCAATAAGATGCAACACTGCATTGGTAGAACCGCCCAAAACCATCACCGTTACAATGGCATTATGAAAAGCGTTTTTGGTCATAATATCCGATGGAAGAATATTTTTTTCTAATAAATTCCTAATTGCTTTTCCAGCGTCTAAACATTCATTTTTTTTCTCTTCGCTTAGGGCAGGGTAGGACGAACTGTAAGGTAAACTCATGCCCAAAGCCTCAATTGCCGAAGCCATGGTGTTGGCGGTGTACATTCCTCCGCAGGCTCCTGCACCTGGGCAAGCGTGTTTTACGATGCCTAAAAAATCTTCCTCGTTGAGGTTTCCTGCTATTTTTTCGCCAAGGGCTTCAAAAGCGGATACGATATTTAAAGATTTTCCTTTGTAATTTCCTGAGTGGATACTGCCTCCATACACCATAATCGAGGGGCGGTTTAGTCTGCCCATCGCCATGATTGAACCAGGCATATTTTTGTCGCAACCTGGTATGGCAATCACGCCATCGTAATATTGTGCACCGCAAATGGTTTCAATAGAATCTGCAATTACATCTCTAGAAACCAATGAGTAACGCATGCCATCTGTTCCGTTGCTCATGCCATCGCTCACACCAATGGTATTGAAACCTAAGCCTACCATGTCGTTTTCCCAAACGCCTTTTTTTACAATTTTAGCCAAATCGTTTAAGTGCATGTTGCAGGTGTTGCCGTCGTAACCCATGCTAGCAATGCCAATTTGTGCTTTTTTCAAATCTTCGGTAGTCAACCCAATGCCATAAAGCATGGCTTGAGCTGCAGGTTGCGTAGGGTCTTGGGTTAATGTTTTGCTGTATTTGTTTATTTCTTCCATCGGTGTTTAGGTTATTTTTTTAGATGAGTACTTGGTAATTAACTTTTTCTAAGACTAGATTTTTGTATGCGGTTTGTATTGTAGAACCGATTGAATTGCTCCAATTGGTTTTAAATATCGTTTCGTCTATGGATTCGATACCGATTATTTCGGCAGCAGTGCCACAGAAAAAAGCACTATCTGCATTTTTCAATTCTTCAACAGTAATTGTTTTTTCGATAACTTTAATATCTAAAATATTGCAAAGCTGAATGACCGTAGCTCTAGTGATGCCGGGCAAAATATTTCCTAAAGATGGCGTGTAAAGCACACCGTTTTTCTCTATGAAAATGTTAGCACCAGGAGCTTCGGCAACATTATTTTCGATATCTAACAAAAGCGCTTCATCAAAGCCTTTACTTTTAGCTTCGGTGCTTGCCAAAATCGAATTAATGTAGTTGCCACTTACTTTAGCTTCAATATGTGTAGATTTTGGATTAGGTCTTTGATAACTTGAAATACAAACTTTTAATTGTTTTTCGCCTAAATAAGCAGCCCATTCCCAAGCGCAAATCATGATTGAAACGGAGGTAGGCGTTGCCAATGACATGTTTGGCGCACAAAAAATCAAAGGTCGAATGTATGCATCTTTTAAATGATTGATTTGCAACAATTCGTAAGTTTGCTTTATCAAATCATCTATATCCCATTTGAATGGAATATTTACCAATTCGCAAGATTTTTGAAGTCTTTTGTAATGTTCTTTTGCTTTAAAAATACGTACATCATTGTGCGTATTGTAAGCTCTAATTCCTTCAAATACAGCATATCCGTAATGTAGAGATTGCCCGTATAAGTCGGTTTTAGCTTCTGCTGCTTTCACAAATTCGCCATCTAGGTAAATAATGGTTTTGGAGTCGTAGTATTGCATAATTTTAGCTAAAAAAAAAGCGCCCTTTTTTAGGCGCTCTCGGTTAAGTTGTTTTTTGCGCCTATGCTTTTACAATAATTAATAAAATGAATAATAAGTACACAATAATTGAATTGTTTACCAGTGTTTCATTTAATAAATTGTTTGTTAAAATAGATGCTTTCATTTTCTTTTTTTCAATAATCCAATGTAGAATTTGTATTTAATAATCACAATAGAAAATGAAAAATAAGTTAAAAAAAATTAAATTTCGTATAAAGTTGTTTAATTTAAGTTTTTAAGGTAAATTAAATACATTTGTAGAAATTAAATTTTGTAAACTACGTACTAAATATGATTTTGGTTTTAGGTATATTTATTATGCATGCAGTTTAATTTAATGAAATTCTTCTTAAAATCTAAAAAACTAATTTTTGGGTTGAAATTAATGCAAAAAAAAGAGTCTTTAAATTTCTTTAAAGACTCTCTTTCTGAAAACTAATTTTAATACTTTATGCGACTACTCCCTCGGCTAAAATAATAACTTTATCTTTTAAAACTTCAACTACACCGCCTTTAATATTAAAGGTAGTTTCATTTG
>JAIEMU010000083.1 GCA_019751895.1 Sphingobacteriaceae bacterium
GTTTACCTCTTTCGAATCAGGTCCATACTTGTGTCCTGCATCATCTACCTCATGAAAATACATGGTAATAAAATGTGGGCGCTCCTCCTCTGGCAATGCTAACCATTTTTTTACGCCAGTAATCACTTTTTCACTCGGACGGTGATGGTCGTATTTTTCAAAATAAGTAGGTCGGCGGTTTTCATCCGTCAATTCCGAACCTGGCCAAAAATAACTTGCCGTCAATATTCCATTTCGTTTAGCGGTTTCCCAAAACGCTTCGCCTTGATACCATTCTGGTTCACGAACAGCTATTGTATCCATCAAACTATATGACTTTTTAGTATATGGATTATTGATATTATTGTTTATAATACCATGATTTTGAGGGTACATCCCTGTTATTAATGACAAATGATTGGGAAATGTTTTAGACGGAAAACTAGGTCTCAACGAGGAAGCTTGTGCACCGCTATTTCTGATTAAATCAAAATTTGGTGTGATTCCCCTATTCAAATAATCGTGGCGAAAACCATCAAAAGAAATCATAATCACATAAGGTTTATAGCTTTGTGAAGTTTGATTTGCATTGCTTACTGTGTTTGGCTGTGCCTTTGCTTGAAACAAGATGGCAAAGCATAAAATGCTTAAAAATAATTTTTTGTTGAGATTCATATATTTTTTATGGATTGTTTTTTAAAATCTTTATGCCAATGGCACAAGACAAACATTTTTTTGGTGTACAATATTCTTTTTTGAGTTGAAGAACGGCTTGCGATAAAAAAGCATTGTTTATTTTCATGCCTGCATTTTTATACAAATCGACAATTGCATTTTTCTCGGCTGGAATACTTTCTAGCAATTTAAGCGATCTATCCGAGTAATTTTCAGCATCTGTAAATTTATCATAAGCAAACAAAAATAGGCTAACGGTATTGATTAACAAATTTTGAATCGAACTTTTGCCTAATTGCAAACGCACTGAATCCGCTTTTTTATTGAAATGATAATGTGTTTTCCAAAAATTATTCACAGGCAATTTCTCAAAAAATAGATTCAAATCGCTGTCTTTTTTGGTATCTAATACTTTTGAAAATAAATGATTTGATTTTACAATTAAAGCCGCAAACTGGGCCAAACGCAAGGTAGGAAAATTTTGAGGACGCATGCGCATAAATTTCCACAGCGAAACATCAATCGGTTTTAAGCCATATTTTTTTTGTAAAAACAAATATGATTCTTTTAATTGTTGGGGATATTCTTCCTCAAAAGTTTGGTTTAAAAAACCTGCTTGTCCAAAAATAAGCGATTCGATGGCTAAAGAACTGTCTTTGTGCTTGCCTAAAATCGTTTGTGGAAGCGAAGCCACCAACATTTCCATCGGTAAAGCATTGACTTTAAAACCAAAGTTTTTACCCATAAAATGATAAAAAGTTTCGTCCCAATTACCCTTTAAATAATCTAACTTATGATAAACTTCTTCCGACTTCTGTTCCAATCTTTCTACCAAAGTTCTAGACAATTGACTATCAATCAATAATGTATCTGCATTTTTAATTTGCCTTTCACAAGCGAAATTAGCGTTGCTTTGAATTAAGTTTTGGTAATTGATTAATAAGACTTTATCAAATTTATCTTTCAATGTTAAAACAGGTACTAAAGTGCCATCGCTACGATAAATAGGCTGATCGTTTTCATAAACAACGTGTAAAACTACATTATCGTAAGCTCCATCTTGCTGATGATTGTGCAACAACCAATCAGATGATTTGAGATGAATTTCTACATTCCCAATCCAGGTAGTACCTGCAATTTCAATTTTGGCGAGTGAAAAATCTGGACCTGAATTTTTATTCGCAAAGCCATTGTTTACAATCAAAAGACTTTCTCCATTTTCGGTTTTCAAGTCCAATTGTTCAAACAATCTAAATTGCCAAAGGTAATGCAAAAAATCTTCGTTAAAATCCATAATTATTAAGGATAATCGTTCAAAATAGAAATCAATTTTCGGCTAAAGGTTCGTTTTTGTTGGGTTTGTAATTGGTAATAAAAACCCCTAAAATAATCAATGCCGTAGCAATAATAAAATCGAAAGTTATTTTTTCGTCCAACACCAACCAACCCAAAAACAAGGCGATAATGGTGTTGAAGTAATTAAGAATTGAAACCTTAGCCGCTGAAACATGTTTTAAAGCATAGCTATAAAAATAGTAGGTAATAACTGAGCCAAAAACAGCCATGTAAACCACCGATAGAAAGCTTTTTGTGCTCCAATCGCTAACTTTAGCACCATCAGAAAAAATAACAGCCAAAAACAACTGAACTATCGCAGCAAAAGAAAACTGATAAAACAAATTCAAGAAAATATTACTCGGCTTGTGGGCATGTTTTTTAGTGTAAATCGTTCCCGTTGACCATCCCAAAATGGCAATACTCAAAAACATAATTCCTGTTTTATAACTTGGATTGAACAAATCTTGTAAGCCATGACGGAAAATAAAAGCTACCCCCGAAAAACCAATCAAGACACCTAAAAAACCTTTTAAACTCGGTTTTTGAACTTTTACCATCACCCCACCCAAAAATATAATCAAAGGAGAAAGCGAAGTAAGCAAAGCGGTTAAACCACTCGGAATAGATTTTTCGGCATAGGTAGTAAAACCATTGGCTATCACAATCATCAACATGGATAGTAAAAAATTTCGTTTAAAATTTTGCCATCCTATCCATTGCAATTGGTTTTTGAACAACAAATAAACCAACAACACCAAAGCTGCAATGGTTTGACGCATTCCTGTTACATACCAAGGCGGTATCGTTTCTACCGCCATGCGGATAGCCAAATAAGTAGTTCCCCAAACAATGGCAACAACCAATAAAGCTACAATTAATTTTAAATTAGCTCTTACAAACATGTTTTCGTGACTTTTAACATTAAATTAACGCCGAAGCGATAAGTATTTTTTCCATTTCTTGTTGCACTTTCAAGGCTTCTTCTCTTGCTTTTTCGGCAAAATCTTCGCCATTGCTAGCATAAATAATGGCTCTCGAAGAATTGATTAACAAACCGCAACTGCTATTCATTCCATATTTACACACCTCTGCCAAATCTCCTCCCTGTGCACCAACACCAGGCACTAACAAAAAATTTTCTGGCGCTAGCTTTCTTATATTTTCAAACTCCGCTCCTCTGGTTGCGCCCACTACAAACATCAATTGCTCGCTATTTGCCCATTGCATCGCCTTGCGAATAACCGCTTCGTACAATTTTCCGTCTTTATTTTCATTCAATTGAAAATCTTGATGCCCAAAATTTGAAGTCAAAGCAAGCAAAATCACCCATTTATCTTGATAACTTAAAAATGGTTTTACTGAATCTTCGCCCATGTAGGGAGCTACCGTTACCGCATCGAAACTCATTTCCGATTGCTGTGCGTCAAAAAAAGCATCGGCATACATCGCCGAAGTATTACCTATATCGCCACGTTTGGCATCGGCTATGCTGAAAATATTTTCTGGAAAGTATTGAAATGTATCTACCAAAGTTTGCCAACCTTTTACGCCCATACACTCGTAAAAAGCCGTATTAGGTTTGTAAGCTACGCACAAATCTTGAGTAGCCTCGATAATTTGTTTGTTA
The DNA here is from genome assembly GCA_019751895.1 of Sphingobacteriaceae bacterium. Classification (GTDB taxonomy): domain Bacteria; phylum Bacteroidota; class Bacteroidia; order Sphingobacteriales; family Sphingobacteriaceae; genus Pedobacter. The sequence goes on from JAIEMU010000083.1 coordinate 3,620, forward strand.
AACTCTAAAACGGGATTTTCATATTTTAGCAAATGTTTCGGTAATTTACCTAAAACAGGGTCTAAACCTACACACAAGAATGATTTTTTAAGCTTTATTTGCTCAAAGAGTTGATTTTTATTCATCTTCTTCTCCTATAAAATTAGATACGCAAATATGCCAAAATTAGCCTCCATTTTTACTATAAATTAAAATTATTTGAAATTTAATTCCATTATTAGCCCTACAAGCTACAAATACTCGTAATTTTAGAAAAACTAATAAAAATTACCCTTACAAAATTGTATTTTTGCAAAAAAACATTCAAAAAATGAGCATAGGATTATCAGACCAAGAATTATTAAGACGTGAATCTTTGAAACAATTAAGAGCATTAGGTATTGAACCATACCCTGCTGAAAGTTACGAGATTAACGCTACTGCTAAGGACATTTTAGAAAACTACGAAAACGATAAAACCGCATACAAGACCATCAGTATCGCAGGGCGAATTATGAACCGAAACATTATGGGAGCGGCTTCTTTTGCAGAGCTTCAAGATGCATCGGGTCGTATTCAAGTCTATTTGAAACGCGATGAACTTTGCCCTAATGAAGACAAAACGTTATACAACACAGTTTTCAAAAAACTATTAGACATCGGTGATTTTATTGGCGTAAAAGGGTATGTATTTACTACCCAAACGGGTGAAATATCTATCCACGTTACCGAATTTAAGGTATTGGCAAAATCATTACGCCCTTTGCCTATCGTAAAAAGAGACGATGAAGGTAATGTATATGATAGTTTTACCAATCCCGAGCTACGCTACCGAATGCGTTATGTGGATTTGACGGTAAACCCTGAATACAAACAAATCTTTATCAACCGCTCGAAGGTAATTAACACCATGCGTAATTATTTCGACAACCAAGGTTGGATGGAAGTAGAAACGCCAATTTTACAAGCTGTACATGGTGGCGCTGCCGCTCGTCCTTTTGCCACCCATCACAATACTTTAGACATGCCTTTGTTTTTAAGAATTGCCAACGAATTGTATCTAAAAAGATTAATCGTAGCCGGTTTTGATGGCGTGTATGAATTTGGTAAAATGTTTCGCAATGAAGGCATGGACCGCACACACAATCCTGAATTTACCTCAATGGAAATTTATGTAGCTTACAAAGACTACATTTGGATGATGGCAATGGTAGAAGAATGTTTAGAAAAAATTGCCATCGCTATTCATGGTACATCGGTGGTGCCTGTGGGCGAACATCAAATCAATTTTGAAGGACCTTACGAGAAATTGACCATGTACGAATCTATCCAAAAATATACAGGAATAGATGTGTCACAAATGAACGAACAACAAATTGCTGACACCTGCAAATCGTTGGGTATTGAAATTGACAGTACCATGGGCAGAGGAAAATTGATAGACGAAATATTTGGTGCTAAAGTAGAAGCGAACTTAATACAGCCTACATACATTACCGATTATCCTTTGGAAATGACTCCTTTGGCAAAAAAACACCGTAGCAAAGAGGGTTTGGTAGAACGCTTTGAATTGTTTGTAAACGGAAAAGAAATCGCCAATGCGTATTCTGAATTGAACGACCCAATAGACCAAAAAGAACGCTTTGAAGATCAATTAAAATTAGCTGCCCGAGGCGATGACGAAGCAATGGCAATGGATGATGATTTTGTTCGTGCCTTGGAATATGGTATGCCGCCAACTTCAGGTTTGGGAATTGGAATTGATAGACTCGTTATGTTGATGACCAACCAAAGTACCATTCAAGAAGTGTTATTTTTCCCTCAAATGAGACCAGAGAAAAAAGCGAAAGTTACCACCGATGAGGATTTTGTAGCCGCTGGTGTCACTGCTGAATGGGTGCAGGTAATTCGCAAAATGGGTTTTAATACCGTAGAAGAACTAAAAGCCGGAAACCCAAACAAAGTGTTTAACGATTTGGGCGGTATGCGCAAAAAACTAAAATTAGATTTGCCTATGCCAAGCAAAGAAGAAGTGGAAACTTGGTTCGCATAATGAATTAAAATAAATCCTCGTTATTAAAACATCCTATCCTGTGAACACAAGATAGGATGTTTTTTTTATCCTTTTTTTACGCATCACTTTCAATTTGATTAAACCTCCCTATTCTCAGGGTGACAAAACGGGATAAACAATGAGGATACGAAGGGTCTAGTCTCTTGTTTGTTTTCGTAGTCAAAGACTACGTTTTATGATACATCCGTAGAGACGCTGCGCTTAACTCTACG